>NZ_JBSFWU010000057.1:0-49887 GCF_053594995.1 Streptomyces sp. NPDC002536 | reverse complement strand
TCCTGATCGCGGTCCCGACCGGTGTGAAGTTCTTCAACTGGATCGGCACCATGTGGAAGGGCTCGCTGTCCTTCGAGACCCCGATGCTCTGGGCCGTCGGCTTCCTGATCACCTTCACCTTCGGTGGTCTGACCGGCGTCATCCTGGCCTCGCCCCCGATGGACTTCCACGTCTCGGACTCGTACTTCGTGGTGGCGCACTTCCACTACGTGATCTTCGGTACGGTCGTCTTCGCGATGTTCTCCGGATTCCACTTCTGGTGGCCGAAGTTCACCGGCAAGATGCTGGACGAGCGCCTCGGCAAGATCACCTTCTGGACGCTGTTCGTGGGCTTCCACGGCACCTTCCTGGTGCAGCACTGGCTGGGTGTCGAGGGCATGCCCCGCCGTTACGCGGACTACCTGGCCGCCGACGGCTTCACCACGCTGAACACCATCTCGACCATCAGCTCCTTCCTGCTGGGCCTGTCGATCCTGCCGTTCATGTACAACGTCTGGAAGACCGCCAAGTACGGCAAGAAGGTCGAGGTCGACGACCCGTGGGGTTACGGCCGTTCGCTGGAGTGGGCGACCTCCTGCCCGCCGCCGCGGCACAACTTCCTCACCCTGCCGCGGATCCGTTCCGAATCCCCGGCGTTCGACCTGCACCACCCCGAGATCTCGGCTCTTGAGCTCGAGACCGTGGGTGCCGGGGCCATCGCGGGCGGAAAGGAGTCCGGCAAGTGAAGATCCAAGGCCGGATGTTCATCTGGCTCTCCGTCTTCATCCTCGCCATGGCGATCGTCTATGGCCTGTGGTCGAAGGAAGCCGCCGGTACCACCGCGCTCTTCATGGCCTTCGGCCTGAGCGTGATGATCGGCTACTACCTGGCGTTCACCGCGCGCCGGGTGGACGCCGGTGCCCAGGACGACAAGAACGCCGATGTCGCCGACGATGCCGGTGAGCTGGGCTTCTTCGCCCCGCACAGCTGGCAGCCGCTGTCGCTGGCCGTGGGTGGCGCGCTCGCCTTCCTGAGCATCTGCTTCGGCTGGTGGCTGATGTTCTTCTCGGCACCGATCATCTTCGTCGGACTCTTCGGCTGGGTGTTCGAGTTCTACCGCGGCGAGAACCAGAACCAGTAGGTTCCGCCGCCCGCAGTACCCCCGGGCCCCGCACACCTGGCGGTGTGCGGGGCCCGATTGCGTCCCCGGAGGGGCGGCGCCACCCGTTTGCAGTCACCCCGCGGGCCGTACCCCCCGAATCTTCCTACGGTGTGACCATGAGTCACTCCTCTCGCAGCACGGCGGTTCTCTGCAGCCTCCTGGTGATCGCCCTCGCCGCAGGGGGCACCGCGTGCGGCGGCTCGTCCAACCCGCTGGCGGACAAGCCCTACGACGCCACCGGGCAGGTGTCCCTCGTCGGCGCCGAGGACGGCCACAAGGCCGACCCCGGCAAGCCGCTGGAGGTCAGGGCCGACGGCAGCGACCGGATCACGGACGTCACCGCGACGGACGCCGCCGGCCGCTACGTGAAGGGCGAACTCGACGCGGGCGGGCTGCACTGGCGCAGCACCGGCGCCCTCGCCGCCGGCGCCCACTACACCGTCAGGATCAGCACCGAGGACGAGGACGGGGCCCAGGGGCGGCGCACGATCGGCTTCGACACCAACCCCGCGGACAAGCTGCTGCGCGTCACGTTCGGCCCGCAGAGCGGCACCTACGGCGTCGGACAGCCCGTCACGGCCGAACTCAGCATGCCCGTCACGGACCCCGCCTCCCGCGCGGTCGTCGAGCGCACCCTGCGGGTCGACTCACAGCCCTCCGTCAAGGGCGCCTGGTACTGGGTGGACAACCGCACCCTGCACTACCGCCCGCAGGAGTACTGGCCCGCTCATGCGGTCGTGAACGTCTCCGCCACGCTCAACGGGATAAAGGTCGGCGGGGCGCTCTACGGCGGCCCCTCCAAGCCCGTCCGGCTCACCATCGGGGACCGGGTGGAGGCCGTCACGGACGCCAGTGCGCACTCCATGACCGTCATGAAGAACGGCCAGGAGCTCGGCAGCGTCCCCGTGACCACCGGAAAGCCCGGTTACGACACCCGCAACGGGGTCAAGGTGGTCCTGGGCAAGGAATCCTTCGTACGGATGCGCGGCACCAGCATCGGCATCGCCGAGGGCAGCGCCGACTCCTACGACCTGCCCGTCCACTGGGCCACGCGGGTCACCTGGAGCGGCGAGTACGTGCACGCCGCCCCCTGGTCCGAGGGCTCGCAGGGCTGGGACAACGTCAGTCACGGCTGCACCGGCATGAGCACCGAGAACGCCAAATGGTTCTTCGACACCGTCCATCTGGGCGACATCGTCAAGGTGGTCGGCAGTGCGGGCGCCACGATGACGCCCTTCGACAACGGCTTCGGCGACTGGAACATGCCGTGGCAGAAGTGGCGCCAGGGCAGCGCGCTGACGGCCGGCAAGCGCGAGGGCACCAGCCCTGCCGACGCGGCCCGGCTGCGGCCCCGGATGTGAGGTGCAGCGCCCTAGGCCCCGACGGCCGGCCGGTCCGCCGCCCGCAGCAGGCCCGCCAGGGCGGCGGAGAAGGCCACCGGGTCCACCGGGTGGGTCACCACCGCGTCCGCCCGGCTCCAGGTCGCCAGCCAGGCGTCCTGCGGGCGCCCGATGAGCAGCAGCACGGGCGGGCAGCGGAACACCTCGTCCTTCAGCTGCCGGCACACCCCCATGCCGCCCGCGGGCGCCGTCTCGCCGTCCAGGACGCACACGTCGACCCGGCGCTCCTCCAGCGTCCGCAGCACGGCGGGCAGGGTCGCGCACTCCAGGTACTCCACCTGCGGCACATCGGCCGCGGGGCGCCGCCCGGCGGCCAGCCGCACCTGCTCCCTGGTGCTCGCGTCGTCGCTGTAGACCAGCACCGTGGCAGTGGGCTGCATTCGTTCCTCCAGGCGTGTGAGAAGCACAGCGTGTGGATCGTTCTGCTGCGCGGATGCTACTCCGCGCACAGGGCCCCGGAGGAGGGTTCGCACACGGCTGGTGACGGTGCGTCGGGCCGGGCGGAAGGGCCGCTTCCTCCCTTCGGGGGACCACGGAACTGGGCCGTACGAGCTGGGCATACGCCCTTGACACACCGAACGGCACCCCCCGGAGTGAGCGCGAGATAAGCGACCGACATAATGTCGGTCGTGGCGACAGCAACAGCAGTAGATACCGGGCACGCGCACCCCTCGGTCAACCGGCCGAACCTCACCAGCGTCGGAACCATCATCTGGCTGAGTTCCGAGCTGATGTTCTTCGCGGCCCTCTTCGCGATGTACTTCACCCTCCGATCGGTGACCGGAACCGACCACTGGAAGGAGATGGCGTCGCACCTGAACGTTCCGTTCTCGGCGACGAACACCACGATCCTGGTGCTCTCCTCCCTCACCTGCCAGCTCGGCGTCTTCGCTGCTGAACGCGGCGACGTGAAGAAGCTGCGCACGTGGTTCGCGATCACCTTCGTGATGGGTGCCATCTTCATCGGCGGCCAGATCTTCGAGTACACCGACCTGGTCAAGGAGGACGGCCTCTCGCTCTCCTCCGACCCGTACGGCTCGGTGTTCTACCTGACGACCGGCTTCCACGGCCTGCACGTGACGGGCGGTCTCATCGCCTTCCTGCTGGTCCTGGGCAGGACGTACGCGGCCAAGAGGTTCACCCACCACCAGGCGACGGCGGCCATCGTCGTGTCCTACTACTGGCACTTCGTCGACGTGGTCTGGATCGGCCTCTTCGCCACGATCTACTTGATCAAGTAATCGGTCCTGTCCTGCACCGGACCACAGTCCAGCAACGAAGCAGAAGATCCTGACACCGGGGTAATCCGTGAAAAAGCTCTCCGCACGACGACGCCATCCGCTGGCGGCGGTCGTCGTCCTACTCTTCGCGCTGGCGGTAACTGGGGGGCTGTACGCCGCGTTCGCGCCGGCGGACAAGGCCAAGGCCGATGACACCGCCCAGTCCCTCGCCATCGAGGAGGGCAAGAAGCTCTACTCCGTGGGCTGCGCAAGCTGCCACGGCACCGGCGGTCAGGGCACCTCCGACGGGCCGAGCCTGGTCGGTGTGGGCTCCGCGGCCGTCGACTTCCAGGTCGCCACCGGCCGTATGCCGCTCCAGCAGCAGGGCGCCCAGGCGCCCCGCAAGAAGGCGATCTACTCGCAGGCCGAGATCGACCAGCTCGCCGCGTACATCGCCTCCCTCGGCGCGGGGCCGGTCGCCCCGACCAAGAGCCAGTACAGCCCTGACGGCGCCGACATCGCCAAGGGCGGGGAGCTCTTCCGTACGAACTGCGCCCAGTGCCACAACTTCACCGGCAAGGGCGGCGCGCTGTCGAACGGCAAGTACGCCCCGAGCCTTGAGAACGTCAACCCCAAGCACATCTACGAGGCCATGCAGACCGGCCCGCAGAACATGCCTTCCTTCCCCGACACCACGATGTCGGAGAAGAACAAGAAGGACATCGTCGCGTACCTGGGCACGGTCAACAGCAGCAAGTCGGAGAACCCCGGCGGTCTCGAGCTGGGCGGGTTCGGCCCGGTCAGCGAAGGCCTGTTCGCGTGGGTCTTCGGTCTGGGCGCGCTGGTCGCCGTGGCCATCTGGGTCGCTGCCCGGACCGCAAAGGCCAAGAAGTCATGAGTAGCCAAGAGATTCCAGAAGAGAACCTGCCGAGCACGCAGGGCGAAGCACACGCCGGCGCCGTAGCCACCGCCGACCCGTTCGCCGACCCGGGGCTGCCGCCGCACGAGCACCGCATCCAGGACATCGACGAGCGGGCCGCCAAGCGGTCCGAGCGCGTGGTCGCGATGCTGTTCGTGCTGTCGATGCTGGCCACGGTCGGCTTCATCGCCTCGTACGTGACCCTGCCGGTCGACAAGAACATCTACGTCTTCCCGATCGGTCACATCAGCGCGCTGAACTTCGCGCTGGGCCTGACCCTGGGCGTGGCGCTGTTCTGCATCGGCGCGGGCGCGGTCCACTGGGCGCGCACCCTGATGTCCGACGTCGAGGTCGCCGACGAGCGGCACCCGATCGAGGCCTCTCCCGAGGTCAAGGCCAAGGTCATGGCCGACTTCCGGGAGGGCGCGAAGGAGTCGGCGCTCGGCCGCCGGAAGCTGATCCGCAACACCATGTTCGGTGCGCTGGCGCTGTTCCCGCTCTCCGGCGTGGTGCTGCTCCGCGACCTCGGTCCGCTGCCGGGCACCAAGCTCCGCAAGACCGCCTGGTCGCAGGGCAAGATGCTGATCAACCAGAACACCCTGCAGCCGCTGCGTCCCGAGGACATCCAGGTCGGCTCGCTCACCTTCGCCATGCCCGAGGGCATGAAGGAGGAGGACGAGGACTTCCAGAACGAGATCGCCAAGGCCGCCCTGATGATCGTCCGGCTCCGCCCGGAGAACATCAAGGACAAGCGCGAGCTCGACTGGTCGCACGAGGGCATCGTCGCGTTCTCCAAGATCTGCACGCACGTCGGCTGCCCGATCAGCCTCTACGAGCAGCAGACCCACCACGTGCTGTGCCCCTGCCACCAGTCCACGTTCGACCTCTCCGACGGCGGACGCGTGATCTTCGGCCCGGCCGGCCACGCCCTTCCGCAGCTGCGGATCAAGGTCAACGACAAGGGCTACCTGGAGGCCATGGGCGACTTCGAGGAGCCCGTCGGTCCTGCTTACTGGGAGCGCGGATGAGTACTGCAACCGACAACCGGCGCAAGGCGCCCGCCGGCGAGCGGGTCGCCGACTGGGCCGACGGCCGGCTGGGGATCTACTCCCTGGCCAAGGCCAACATGCGCAAGATCTTCCCGGACCACTGGTCCTTCATGCTGGGCGAGGTCTGCCTCTACAGCTTCCTGATCATCATCCTCACGGGTGTGTATCTGACGCTGTTCTTCCACCCGAGCATGAACGAGGTCGTCTACCACGGCTCGTACGTCCCCATGCAGGGCATGCGGATGTCCGAGGCGTACAAGTCGACGCTCGACATCAGCTTCGACGTCCGCGGTGGTCTGCTCCTCCGGCAGATCCACCACTGGGCGGCGCTGGTCTTCCTCGCGGCCATGATGCTGCACATGATGCGCGTCTTCTTCACGGGCGCGTTCCGCAAGCCGCGCGAGGTCAACTGGCTGTTCGGCTTCCTGCTGCTGGTGCTGGGCACCTTCACCGGCTTCACCGGCTACGGCCTGCCGGACGACCTGCTCTCGGGCACCGGTATCCGCATCGCACAGGGCCTGATCCTGTCCATCCCGCTGGTCGGGACGTACATCTCGATGTTCCTGTTCGGCGGCGAGTTCCCCGGCCATGACTTCGTGGCCCGGTTCTACTCGATCCACATCCTGTTGCTGCCGGGCATCATGCTCGGTCTGGTCGTCGCCCACCTGATCCTGGTCGTCTACCACAAGCACACGCAGTACCCGGGTCCGGGCCGGACCGAGAAGAACGTCGTCGGCATGCCGCTGATGCCGGTCTACATGGCCAAGGCCGGAGGCTTCTTCTTCCTGGTCTTCGGTGTCATCGCGGCCATCGCCGCGATCGCCACCATCAACCCGGTCTGGGCGATGGGCCCGTACCGGCCCGACCAGGTCTCCACCAACGCCCAGCCCGACTGGTACCTGGGCATGTCCGAGGGCATCTTCCGGGCCATGCCCGGCTGGGAGATCAACTTCGCGGGCCACACCCTGGTCCTGGGCGTGTTCATCCCGCTGCTGATCTTCGGCGTGGTGCTGACGGCCATGGCGGTCTACCCCTTCCTCGAGTCGTGGGTGACCGGTGACAAGCGCGAGCACCACCTGCTCGACCGGCCGCGCAACGCCCCGACGCGTACCGCGTTCGGCGTCGCCTGGCTGGTGATGTACGGCGTCGGGCTCGTCAACGGTGGCAACGACCTGTGGGCGACGCACTTCCACCTCTCGGTGAACAGCGTCACCTGGTTCGTCCGGATCACGTTCTTCACGGCTCCGATCCTCGCCTTCATCGTCACGCGCCGGATCTGCCTGGGTCTCCAGCGCCGCGACCGGGACAAGGTGCTGCACGGACGCGAGTCCGGCATCATCAAGCGCCTGCCGCACGGTGAGTTCGTCGAGGTCCACGAGCCGCTCTCGCAGGACCAGCTCTTCACGCTCACCTCGCACGAGCAGCCGAAGCCGCTCGAGCTGGAGCCGGAGGTCGACGAGAACGGTGTGGCCCGCAAGACGGGTGCCTCGCAGCGCCTGCGCGTGAAGCTCTCGAAGGGCTTCTACGGCGAGGGGACGCACATCCCGAAGGCCACTGCCGAGGAGTTCGAGGAGATCACGAGCGGCCACGGCCACCACTGATCCGCTGTACAGCTGATACGCCACGACGAGGGGCCCGCGGGAATTTCCCGCGGGCCCCTCGTGCATGCCCGCGGCCGCCGTGCGCGAACTTCCTTGTCAAGGTGGGCGGTTGAACAGCCGAACCTTGATCCAGTCCCCCGGGTGCAATTAGTGTGGCAGGTGCCACCAGCTCAATTGCTGAAGGGAAATCGGGGAATGCTGACCACGGACCGGAATGCTGAGTTCCCATTCGATCCCACCGACCCGGCCTTTCGGGCCGATCCTTATCCGGTGTACCGCGAACTGAGGGAAAACCACCCCGCGGTGCGCGGGCCGCTGGGCGCCTGGGCGGTGAGCCGCTACGAGGATTGCGATCTGCTGCTCCGTGACCGGCGCATGGGGAAGGACCTCGGGAATTCCGAATACTTCGCCCGGGTCGCCGGCGACACCGAGGCGGAGGACGCGCCTTTCCTCGGGCTCGGCATCGACGGCTGGGACGCCCAGCTCTTCAAGCTGCTGGACCCGCCGGACCACACCAAGCTGCGCGCCCTGGTCTCCCAGGCGTTCACGCCCGCGATCATCGACGGCCTGAAGGACTCCACCGCGGCCATCGTGGACGAGCTCCTCGGCGAACTCCCCGACCGGTTCGACGTCATGCAGCGGCTCGGTGCGCCGCTGCCCATCCGGGTGCTCGGCGAGATGCTGAGCATCCCGCGCGAGGACCACGAGATCTTCGTCCAGTGGTCCACCGAGATCGCCCACATCCTGGAGCTGGGCGCCGAGCCCTCCGAGGACGTGGCCGCCCGCTGCCAGAAGGCCGTTGCCGAGTGCACCGCGTACTTCGTCGAGCTGCTGGAGAAGCGCGCCTCCGCCGACGGCGACGACCTGCTCTCCCAACTGGCCCGCGCCCGCGACCTGGCCGACGGCGGGCTGACCCTGCACCAGATCGCGGCCGTCTGCGTGCTCCTGGTCGTCCCCGGCCTGGACACCTTCTCCAACCTGATAGGCAACGCCGCCGTGCTCTTCGCCCGGCACCCGGAGATCCTGCCGCAGCTGGCCGCCGAGCCGGATTCGGCGGACGCCGTGCTCGACGAGATCCTGCGCCTGGAGCCGCCGACCCACGCCTCCTGGCGGGTCGCCCTGGAGCCGGTCGAGATGCACGGGCAGACCATCGAGCCCGGTGACGTGGTCCTGCTGCTGATCGCCGCGGCCAACCGGGACGAGCGGGTCTTCGACTCCCCGGAGACCTTCGCCCTCGGCGGGAACAGCCGCAAGCACCTGTCGTTCGGCCGCGGCATCCACTACTGCGCCGGCGACCTGCTGTCCCGGCTGATGGCCAAGGAGGCCTTCAAGGGCCTGGCCCAGCGCATCGCCGGGCTGTCCCTCGTGGACGAGCAGGTCGACTACAAGCCGGGCATCTGGCTGCGCGGCCCGTCCCGGCTGCCGGTCGTCGTGGAGCACCGGGCCGGCTGAGCCCGTCCGCCGTTCTCCCCGGGGCACCCGGGCAACCGCCCGCGGTGCCCCGCGCGTCCCGGGGAGCCGGGGGACGCCGATAGGGTGGGCCCCAAGGCCCGTCGCACTCAGGAGCGTGGAGTATGAACACCGTTCCCCCCGCCGGCTCTCCCGCCGAAGGCACCCTGCAGAGCTGGCCGGACGTTCTGAGCGCACTGCTGGCCGGGCAGGACCTGAGCACGGACACCACCGCGTGGGCCATGGACCGCATCATGCGCGGCGAGGCGACGAACGCGCAGATCGCGGGCTTCGCGGTGGCGCTGCGGGCCAAGGGCGAGACGGTCGGTGAGATCGCCGGCCTGGTGCGCACGATGTACGAGCACGCCAACCTGATCGAGGTGCCCGGGCCCACCGTCGACATCGTCGGCACCGGCGGCGACCGGGCGAAGACGGTCAAC
Source organism: Streptomyces sp. NPDC002536 (assembly GCF_053594995.1). Classification (NCBI taxonomy): domain Bacteria; kingdom Bacillati; phylum Actinomycetota; class Actinomycetes; order Kitasatosporales; family Streptomycetaceae; genus Streptomyces; species Streptomyces sp. NPDC002536. Next base: position 40,668 of record NZ_JBSFWU010000057.1, on the reverse strand, counting down.
ATCTCCACGATGTCGGCCATCGTCGTGGCCGGCACCGGCGCCCGCGTCGTCAAGCACGGCAACCGCGCCTCGTCCAGCGCCTCCGGCGCCTCGGACGTGCTGGAGAAGCTGGGCGTCAACCTCGAACTCACCCCGCGGCGGGTGCAGGAGGTGGCCGCCGAGGCGGGCATCACCTTCTGCTTCGCCGTGAAGTTCCACCCGGCGCTGCGCTACGTGGCGGCCGCCCGCAAGGAGCTGGGCATCCCCACCTCCTTCAACTTCCTCGGCCCGCTGACCAATCCGGCCCGGGTCCGGGCCCAGGCCACCGGGGTCGCCGACGCCCGGATGGCGCCCATCATCGCCGGGGTGCTCGCCGAACGCGGCTCGTCCGCCCTGGTCTTCCGGGGGGACGACGGCCTGGACGAGCTGACCACCACGGGCACGTCCACGGTGTGGACCGTGCGCGACGGCGAGGTGCGGCGCTCCTCCTTCGACCCGCGGGACGTGGGCATCGGACTGGTGCCGATCGAGGCGCTGAAGGGCGCGGACGCCTCGTACAACGCGGACGTGGCCCGCCGGCTGCTGAACGGCGAGCAGGGGCCGGTGCGGGATGCCGTGCTGCTCAACTCGGCCGCGGCGCTGGCCGCGCTGGAGCCCTCGGACGCCCCGCTGGCCGAGCAGATCGCCGCCGGGATGGCCAAGGCCGCGGAGTCGGTCGACTCGGGCGCGGCCAAGGCCGCCCTGGACCGCTGGGTGGCCGCCAGCACGGCCTGAACCACGGAGTTTCTTTCTCCGGGCCCGGAAAGGAAAAGGGCCCGGAGAAAGCCGGTCACGGCCGTCGAATTGCTGTTACGATCACTTTGCTGTTTTGAGTTGTCGCGCACCATTCGGCGTCGTCGGTGCCCACCCCCAACGACGCCCATACAACGCCGTATTCGGCCGACGCAAAGGTTCGACTGTGACACTTCCGGAAATCAGCCCCATTCTGCTGGAACTGGTCAATTCCGACGGGGAGACCATCGGCACCGAAGAAAAGCTTGCGGCGCACCAGGCCCCGGGAAAACTTCACCGGGCCTTCTCGGTCTTTCTCTTCGACGGCGAGGGGCGCATGCTGCTCCAGCAGCGGGCGCTCACGAAGTACCACTCGCCGGGCGTCTGGTCCAACACCTGCTGCGGCCACCCCTATCCGGGCGAGGGCCCCGAGGCCGCGGCCGCCCGGCGCACCCGGGAGGAGCTGGGGCTGACGGAGATCACCCTCGTCCCGGCCGGCACGGTGACCTACAACCACCCGGACGAGATCTCCGGCCTGGTGGAGCAGGAGTACAACCACCTCTTCGTCGGCACGGTCGCCCAGGCGTGCGCGCCCGACCCCGAGGAGGTGCACGACACCCGCTTCGTCACCCAGGATGAACTCAAGGCCCTGCAGGCGGAGAAGGCCTTCTCGGCCTGGTTCTCCACGGTGATGGACGCGGCGCTGCCGGGCATCCGGAAGGTCGCCCCCTCCGGCGGCTGGTGAACTCCGCGCATCCACGCGCACGGACGGCCTCCTCCGGCCCGGCCCCCTGGCACAGCGGGGCCCGGCCGGACGGGGGCCGTCAGTGCGTGAGGGCCCCGAGCACGGCGTCGTTCGCGGCCCGGTCCCCGACGGTGATCCGTACGCCCTCGCCGGGGTAGTAGCGCGCGGCCACGCCCGCGGCCTCCAGCCGGGTGCGCACCGCGTCGACGCGCGCCGGCTCGTCGAGCCAGAAGAAGTTGGTGTGGCTCGGCAGCGCCTGCCAGCCCGTGGAGCGCACGCCCGCCAGCACCCGGTCCCGCTCCCCGACCAGGAACTCCACCCGCTCCCGCAGTTCGTCCTCCGCCTTCAGGGACGCCTCCACGGCGGCCACGGACAGCGAGCTCATGGCGAACGGCAGCTGGAACGCGTTGATGCGCTCGGCGAGTTCGGGGCTCGCCACCCCGTAGCCGACCCGCATGCCCGCGAGTCCGTAGGCCTTGGAGAAGGTGCGCAGCACCAGCAGGTTGCTGAACTCCCGGGTCCACTCCAGGGACGCGGGGCGCTCGTCGGGCCGGACGAACTCGATGTAGGCCTCGTCCAGGACGACGACCGTGTCGGACGGGACCGACGTGACGAGCTCCCGGAGCTCCTCGGGGGCGACGAGCCGGCCCGTGGGGTTGTGCGGGTTGCAGACGATGACGGCGCCGGTGTCGGCGGCGGCCGCCTTGGCGATGGCCGCGATGTCCTGGTGGCCGCCGGGCAGCAGCGGCACCTGGACGGGCCGGGCGCCGGTCATCCGGGCGAGCAGCGGGTAGGCGTCGAAGTTCCGCCAGCCGTAGACCAGTTGGCGGCCGGGCCGGACGGCGGCCTGCAGGGCCTGGAGGGCGACTCCCACGGACCCGGAGCCGACGGTCACCCATTCCTCGGGCAGGCCCAGCCAGTCGGCTATCGTCGATTTCAGATGTTCGGGGAAGAACTCGGGGTAACGGTTCACGCTGCCGACCTGCCGGGTGATCTCGTCGGCGACGGAGGGCAGCGGGGGCAGGGGGTTCTCGTTGAGCATCAAGAGGTGCTGCATGTGTCCTCCCGGACGTGAGAAAACCGCCGGACCCCCGGTGAGGGTCCGGCGGACGCGCCCTGAAGGGGCGCGGGGCAGTTTCGATATGCGGCTCCGCCGCGTGGGCGCGACCAGCCACGACGGGCCCGCAGTCGACGCACTGCGCTTCCCGCGGAGCGCTCAGGCGGAGGCACCCTTGGACGTCAGGAGTTCGCGGGCGTCGTCCAGCGTCGAGGTGCCGCTCAGCTCGTTGCCGTCGAGCATCGGCAGGCCGAAGTGACGCTCCACGGTGACGATGAACTCGACCACGCCCATGGAGTCCACGCCCGCCTCCTGGAAGGTGGCGCCGCCGACGAGCGCGGCGGCGGCCTGCGGGAAGCGCTCCTCGAGCAGGGCTTCGAGCCGGTTGTTCAGAGTCTCCATCGTTTCCTCACTGTTCCTGCAGTCCGATAGTGATGTCCGGCCAGGTCAGGGCCGCGGATCCCCAGGTGAGGCCGCCACCGAAGCCCGTCAGCACGACCCGTTCGCCGGTCTTCAGCCGCCCGTCGGCCGCCGCGTCGGCGAGGGCCAGCGGAATGGACGCGGCCACGGTGTTGCCGACCCGGTCGATGTTCTTGACCACGCGCTCGACGGGGATGCCCAGTTCGCGCGCGCAGGTGTCGAGGATGCGGACGTTGGCCTGGTGCGGGACGACGGCGCCGACCTCCTCGGCCGTCCAGCCCACCCGCTCCAGCGTGCTGTGCACCGAGCCGGTCATGTACCGGACGGCGCGCGTGAACACCTGCGGCCCGTCCATCCGGAAGTACGTGTCCGCCTCCGGCACCGCCGCCTCCCGGCTGCGCTGCTCCGACCCGCCCGCGCGGACCGTGATCAGGTCCGCGCCCCGGCCGTCGCTGCCCAGGTCGAAGCCGAGCAGCGCCCCCGGCTCCGCCGCGTCCCCGGCCCGCAGCACCATGGCGCCGGCCCCGTCGCCGAAGATGACGCGGGTGGTGCGGTCCGCGGGGTCGAGGATCGTCGAGAAGGTGTCGGCCCCGATGACCAGCGCGCTGCCGGCCACCGAGGTGGCGATCAGGCCCGCCGCGGTGGCCAGCGCGTACACGAAGCCCGTGCACACGGCGGCCACGTCGAAGGCGCCGGCTCCGTCCAGGCCCAGCTCGGCGGCCACCACGGGGGCCGTCCCCGGGCAGGGGCGGTCGGGAGTGCTGGTGGCCAGCACCACCACGTCCACCGTGCCGACGCCCGCGGACGCGAGCGCCCGCCGGCCCGCCTCGACGGCGAGCCGGCCGGTGGCCAGGCCGGGACCGGCGATGTGCCGCTGGGCGATGCCGGTCCGGGTCCTGATCCACTCGTCGGAGGTGTCGAGTTCCGCCGCGAGCATGTCGTTGGTGACGACATGCGGCGGAACCCACGCCCCGAGGCCGCTGACGACGGCGGCTCGCGTCATGCCGACCACGGGCGGCGGATCCGGTAACCGGACTGCTCCGCCGCGCGGTTGATGCGCGCCGCCCGTGCGGCGGCCGCGGCCGTGCGCGGCGCGATCTTCGCCGAGTTGAAGCCGAGGCCCTTCTTCGGCCTGCCGAAGAACGCGTAGTCGTCCTTGACCAGTTCGACCGCCATCTGCCGGTGCGTCTCGATGTCGAGCTCGACGAACGTCCGCGAGGTCGGGTGCAGCGTCCGCCCCCAGGCGCGTCCGGCGTCCAGGTGCCCGACGGCCCGGTCGATCTCGAACTTCATCAGCTCGCGGACGGCCTCGCTCACGTGCCCGCTGCCGACCTCACGGGCCAGGGACGTACGGTCCAGGCCGAACTTGGCCAGGTCCTCCATCGGCAGGTACAGCCGGCCGAGCTCCAGGTCCTCCTCCACGTCCCAGGCGAAGTCCAGGAGCTGGAAGGCCGTGATGGTGTGCCGGCACAGCTCCTCGGCGTCCTCGCTCTGCGGCTCGAAGAGTCCGTTGATCCAGATGGCCGGGAGCAGGGTGACGCCCTGGATGAAGGGGTCCATCTCCTCGTACGTCGCGTACTCGTACGTGGTGAGGGCCTCGCGCTGCGCCTGGACGAACTGCGGGACATCCCGGTGGGGCAGGTCCCAGGTGCGCATCATGTGGACCAGGGCCCGGGAGAGGGCGGCGTCGGCCACGTGGTCGCCGGACGGCGGGCCGTCGGTCGTGAGCTCCTCGCCGTCGCAGGCCGCCAGGTAGGCGCGCTCGAACTCGTCGAGGCGCTGCTTGCGCACCTCCAGGCTGCGGTTGACGTCGTCGACCAGGTCGTCGACGTAGCAGACGAACGAGAAGAAGGTGTCGAAGTAGGGCCGCTTGGCCGCGGGGAACATGTAGCGGCCGAGGAAGCGTCCGCGGCCGATGTCACGGAACAGCCGGGAGCTCTTGAGGTAGTCGGCGCGCAGCCCGGAGTCCGTTATCCCCGCGAGATCGAGCTCATGCACAGTCATAGTGGCTCTTCCTGTGTGCTGAATGCTGGGTGCTGGATGGTGTGGTGGGGGCCGGTCCCTAGGCCGGGGTCATCGTTCCGGCGCTCCGGAGCGAGGCGGGGATCCGCCACGACGTCTTGGCCGGCATCGTGGGCTCGTCCGCCGGGAGGAAGTTGGCGAACGGCGGCACTTCCTCGGTCGTCAGGCGGAGTTCGAGGACGCCGGTCGGGCACGCGCTCCGCCGGTACTCCTCCAGCTGCCCGGTCAGTTCGGGGGCCGTTCCCGCGCTGCCGGTCCACAGCCGGCCGGCGGAGCCCAGCCCACGGGCCACGGCGGGCACGTCGACCGGGGTGTAGTCCACGGCCGTGATGCGGGAGTCGAAGAAGGTCTGCTGCCGCGAGGCGCACATGCCGTGCATGCCGTTGTTGAAGACGACGTACAGGATGGGCAGGCCGAGTTCGACGGCGGTGTGGATCTCCAGACCGCTCATCAGGAACGCGCCGTCGCCGCAGAAGACCACCGTGCGCGTCCCGCGGTCGGCGCCCAGCTGGACCCCGACCGCCGCCGCGATGCTGTACCCCATGCCGCCGCTGCCGAGCGCGATGGTGGAGGACGAGCCGCGCGGCACGGAGGAGTAGTGCATGGACGCGACGGCGCAGTTGCCGGCGTCGTAGAGCAGGTGCCCGTCCGTGGGCAGGTGCTCCTCCAGGATGGCGACGGCCTCGCTCTGCAGCAGCACGCCGGGGTCGGCGTCCCGGCCCGGGATGGGCTCGGCCAGGCGCGGGACGAAGCGGGTGAGCTCGTAGCCGACGGCCGGCGGAGCGGTGAACGGGTCGGTGTCCAGCAGCTCCAGCAGCTGTCCGAAGACCGCGCCCGCATCGCCCTCGACGACGGTGTCCGCGAGCGAGGACCGACGGATCTCGCCCGGGTCGATGTTGACCGCCACGGCCTTGCCCGGGTCCCAGCCGCGCAGTGCGCTGCGGGTCATCGCGGCCAGCCCGGTGCCCGCCAGGACCACGCAGTCGGCGGTGTCCGTGAGGTAGGCGGCGGCGGAGGGGTTGCCCCCGGCGCCGACCACGCCGAAGTGCAGCGGGTCGTCGTTGGGGAACTCGCCGCGGGCGCCCATGGTGGTCATCACCGGGATCCCGGCCTGCTGCGCGAAGCGCACCACGGCGCCGGGGTCGGTGGACCGGCGCACTCCGTGGCCGATCAGCAGCACGGGGGCGGAGGCCTCCTGCAGCCGGCGGAAGAGCGCGGCCACGTCGTTCGTGTCCACCGGCTGCTGCCGGACGAAACCCGCGAGGTCCTGCGGCCAGTCGGCGGGCACGGGGCCCACCTCCAGCTCGTAGGAGTCCCGCGGGACCAGCAGGGCCACCGGGCCCATCCGCCCGCTGAGGGCGGTCTCGATCGCGTCCCTCAACTGCGCCCAGAACAGGGCGGGATCGGTCAGCCGCAGGGTCTTCTTGGTGACCGCGGCCAGCAGCGGGAGGGCGTCGACGGTCCGGCCGATGCCGGAGGAGTCCTGGAACGAGCCGCGGCCGTCCAGGGCGGCCGGCGGCTGGCCCACCAGGGCCAGCACGGGCACGGACTCGGCGTGCGACTCGGCGAGGCCGGCGACGAGATTCATCATGCCGCCGCCGGAGGTCGAGCAGCAGACGCCCAGGGTCCGGTGGACCCGGGCGCGCGCGTCGGCCATGAAGGCCGCGCCGTCCTCGCGCTTGGTGAGGACCGCGGACAGCCGCCCGCGGCCCAGCCGTTCGACGGCGTCGTGGAAGTGCTCGATGTTCGCCCCGCTGACGCCGAAGACGTAGCGGGTGTCGAGGTCGCGCAGTGTCGTGACTAAAGCGTCGGCTATCCGCATGGTGTACCCCCGTTGACGGTTGACTAGCCCTTGGCCGTGGTGCCGAAGCGGTGCTCGAGGATCTTCTTCATGTTGTTGATCTCGAGGGTGTGGCCGGCGTGGAACAGCGGCCAGATGTCACCGACCCAGACCCGGTCGGTGCGGGCGCGGCCCTCGGCGATGTAGTCCGGCACGTCGGTGGTGTTGCGGTCGTAGTAGGGGTGCTTGCAGTTGGTCCACAGCACCACGGTGCCCGGCTTGTTGAAGACCTTGGCCGAGTCGATGATGGTCAGGTAGTAGCGCATCCACAGCTCGTGGCCCTGGTCCCAGGCGCACGGGTAGACGACCGTGCCCATGTCGGGGCCCTTCTGGGCGTCGGTGCGGATGTAGATCTCGGTGTTCGGCTGGATCATCTCGTCGGCGCGGTAGAGACCGCCGCCGAGGTGCTTCATGTTCCGGATGCTGTACGTCCACTCCGCCAGCGCACGGGAGTTGGCGGCGTATTCGAAGACGATGTCGTACGGAACGTCGATGTGCGTGGAGAGCGGGCAGTACTGACCGTAGATCTCGTCGTGCGTGTACGACTCCTTGGTCATGCCCTGCATGAGCTTCATCATGTCCTCGCCGCTGGTGGTCTCGCTCCAGGTGAGACCGAGACCCTCCAGGTCGGAACTGTCGAGCCGGTAGTTCTGCATGAGGCCGGACTCGTCGGGGACGCGCTCGTACATGATTGCTCCTGAAGAATGCGTGCAAAAGGAACGTGCAAAAGGAACGTGCAGAAAAGAAGTGAAAAGCTGGGCGTGCGAAAGGGAAAGGGGAAGGGAAATCCGGGGGCGGACTCAGCCGGTCCAGCGCCAGACCATGGACGACACCTGCTCGCCGCCGTGGGTGAAAGTGGCGAAGGCGACCACATCGCCGGTGGAAATCTTCTTGTTTTCCAGTGCGTCGGCGAAGGTGACGGGCAGGGAGCTCTGGAACATGTTGCCGTAGACGGAGAGCGTGTCATGGGCGCGCGAGGCGTCGACGCCGATGCGCTTGCGCCATTCGGCGATGTAGCTCTCGTTGGGCTGGTGGGTGATCAGCCAGGAGATGTCGTCGGCCGTCAGCCCGGCCTTGTCCAGTGCGGCCGCGGCCGCCTCCGGCAGGCACTCCATCGTCACGGCCCACAGCCGGGCCAGCATGTTCGGGCTGAACTTCACCGTGAGCGGACCGGTGCCGCGCTCCCAGTGCGGCAGCTCCTGCTCGCCGACGGCGTCCGGCTCGACGCGCAGGGCGCCCCAGTTCTGGCCGAATGCCTGCTCGTGGAGGGAGAGGATGGTCGGCGACCCGGGGGCGACCAGGGTCGCGGACGCGCCGTCGCCGAGCACCCAGGACTCCGGCGACTTCTGGAACTCCGTCAGCCGCGAGATGAAGTTGGTGACGGTGACGATGGCGATCCTGCGGTAGTGGCCCGAGTCGATGAAGGCGCGGGCGGTGTTCAGCGCGGAGATCCAGGAGCAGCAGCCGTTCTCGATGTGCAGGACGGCGGCCGACGTCGCGCCGACCGCGTGCTGGACGGCGGTGCCGATGCCGGGGGAGAAGGCGTCGTTGAACTGGGCCGCGCAGATGATCAGGTCCAGGTCCTCGGCGCGCACACCGTTGCGGTCGAGCAGTTTCTTCAGCGCGGCGGTGCCGAGTTCGGCCGAGGTGTAATCCGGCGAGGCGAATCGCCGCTCGTTCACGCCGGCGAAGAATTTGTGCTCGCTCAGGTCGTGACCGTCGTGGGTGAGCTCACTGTTGCGGACCACTCGTTCCGGCATGAAGTTGACGACGTCAACGATGCGTGTGGAGCTCACTGGCAATTCCCCGTCTTTATCTCGGTGGAGACAGAAAGGGGGGCTCGGCAGGCCCGGGCAAAGGCGTGCGCAAGGAGCTGGACGAACACGACCGCCCCCCGGGTCACTTGCTTGTTCGTTCGGCGTTCCAGATGTGAGCGACTCTATGATCGCGGTGGTAACGGTTGCATCTCGCTCCGATAACGTATTGATTTCGGCTGTAGCGGAATTTTTGATTCCGCAATCCGGGACGATGTGTTCGCGATTGGATGGAACGTCGACTGTGCGGGCGAACGATCGATTAATCACGATCGCGTGCGGGCCCTTTATGTCTGGAGCTCACTCCGTTCAACAAAACGGCGTCCACGACCCGGACACCGCCTGTCCCCGGCACGGTGCCTGTGCCATACTCCTGGCCAGGTCACGAGTGACAGCGACACAGGCCCCGGCCCGCTGTCCGGCAACCCTCCGTCCGTGGCGGGGTGCCCCGGGTGATGACCGGGCCGCAGACCACCGGGTCTGCGGCAAGCGCGGATCCCTCGCCAGGGATCCTGGTCGTCGAGGGAGTTCCTTCCGTGATTCAGCGAATGCGTTAGGGCCTACGGCCCGTTCCCGTGGTCCTGCGCGTGCCTCCGCCGCGCGGGCCGTCTTCGCACACCGTGCTGCGCACTGCCTGCGCACTGCGCCGCGGGTGCGTCGTCCACGCCATCCGCCTGCCCTGCCGGGAGAGTTCGCCATGTCCGCATGCCCTGCCGCCACCGCTGCCGCCACCGCCACCGTCACCGACCCCGCTCCGGCCGACGGCCCCCTGCCCGTCCTCGGGTGTGACGTGCGCGTGCCGCTCGTCACCGGGGGTGAAGTGCCGTACGCCGCCCTCGACTACGCCGCCAGCGCGCCTGCCCTGCAGCGCGTGTGGGACGACGTCGCCGCCTACGCGCCCTACTACGGCAGCGTGCACCGCGGTGCCGGACACCTCTCGCAGCTGTCGACCGACCTGTTCGAGACCAGCCGGGCCGACGTGGCCCGCTTCCTCGGCTGCCGCCCCGGCGACCAGGTCGTCTTCACCCGCTCCACCACCGACTCGCTCAACCTCCTCGCGGCCGTACTGCCCGCGGACTGCCGGGTGTTCGTCTTCGAGACCGAGCACCACGCCGCGCTGCTGCCGTGGCGCGGCGCGCAGGTCACCTGCCTCGATGCGCCGCGCACCCCGGAGCACGCGGTCGAGATCCTGGAGCGGGCACTGGCCGACCGCGCGCCCTACGGGCCGGCCCTGGTCTGCGTGACGGGCGCGTCCAATGTGACCGGCGAGCTGTGGCCCGTGCGCGAACTCGCCGCCGCCGCCCACGCGCACGGCGCCCGGATCGTCCTCGACGCCGCCCAGCTGGCCCCGCACCACCCCGTGGACATCGCCGAACTGGACGTGGACTGGGCCGCCTTCTCCGGGCACAAGCTCTACGCCCCCTTCGGCGCCGGCGTCCTGGCCGGCCGCGCCGACTGGCTCCGGGACGCCGAGCCCTACCTGGCCGGCGGCGGGGCGAGCCGCTCCGTCACCCGGCGGCCCGACGGCGCGCTGGACGTCGAGTGGCACACCACCGCGGCCCGCCACGAGGCCGGTTCGCCCAATGTGATCGGCGCCTACGCCCTCGCCTCCGCCTGCAGGGCGCTCACCGAGGCGGGCTTCGGAACGCTCGTCGCCCGGGAGCAGCGGCTGCTCGCCGCGGTGCGCGCGGGCCTGGCCGAGGTGCCGGAGGTCGGGGTGCTCTCGTTGTTCGGGGCGGACGCCCCGCGCGTGGGCGTGCTGTCCTTCGTCGTCGAGGGCTGGGACAGCGCGGAATTCGCCGCCGCCCTCTCGGCCGAGTACGGGATCGGGGTACGGGACGGGCTCTTCTGCGCGCACCCGCTCGTGCGGGCGCTCCTGGGCGGAGGGCCCGGTGGGTGCGGGGGCGGCGCCTCCGCGGTTCGGGTCAGCTTCGGGGCCGGTACGCCCGACGAGCACATCGAGCGGTTTCTGCGGGCCGTTCGGGAGTTGGTGCGGGCTCGTCGTGGTTGATCGCGCTCACGCGGCGGAGCCGCTGGGGGTACCTCCCAGCGGTAGCTGGGGGAGACACTGCCCCGCGCCCCTTACGGGGCGCGGCCCACGGGGTGCTTAGGAATCCAGGCCGATCGCGAAAGCCGCTTCCAGGTCGTGCTGGGAATACGTGCGGAACGCAATGTGCGTCTCGGTGGACGCCACGCCCGGGACCTTGCTGATCCGGCCCGGGATGGTGTCCGCCAGGTCGTCGTGGCGGGCCACCCGCACCAGGGCGATCAGGTCCTGGGCACCCGTCACGGAGTAGACCTCGCTGACCCCGTCCAGCGCGGCGATCGTCTCGGCGATCTCCGGGATCCGGTCCACGTCGGTCTTGATGAGCACGATCGCAGTGATCACGGTTCGGTATCTCCTTCAGTGGACCTGGCTGCGCTCTTCACTCTAGCCCCACGTCTCCTGCGTACCCAGGCGTAGCCGAACCCGGCCGAGAAGCCCACCACGTGTGCGAGATAGGCGACGCCCGGACGGCCGTCCGCGTGTCCCGCCGCCAGCCACTGCAGAGCGAACCAGAACGGCAGCACGACCCAGGCGGGAAAGCGCAGCGGAAGGAAGAACAGGAACGGGAAGAGACTGGTGACGCGGGCCCGGGGGAAGAGACAGAGGAACGCGCCGAGCACACCCGAGATGGCGCCGGACGCCCCGACGAGCGTCTGGGTGGAGCCGGCGTGCACGGCGGCGTAGCCGAGCAGGGCCAGGACGCCGGTGGCGAGGTAGAAGAGCGCGAAGGCGGAGCGGCCCATGCGCTGCTCCGTCATGGCGCCGAAGACGTGGAGGAAGAGCATGTTCCCCAGCAGATGCAGCCAGTTGCCGTGCACGAACAGTGCGGTGAGCAGGGTCGCGGGCGCGCCCGGGGAGCCGTGCCACAGCTGTGCGGGGACGACGCCCCAGCGCGCGAAGTAGGCGGTCTGCGCGGAGAGGAGGTCCGGTCCGGAGCCGTAGGCGGCGTTCAGCCCCGAGGCGGGGCCGAGGAGGAAGACCGCGCAGCAGACGGCCAGGACCGCATGGGTGACCACGGGGGTCCCGGCCCGGCCCGCCCACCGGGCGGCCGACCGCTGCACAGCCCTTACGATCATGACCAGATCATGGCGTACCTGCCGCAACCGGCACAGAGCGCCTCGCCGGTCCGGCGGCCGGTGCCGGTGCCCCGCCTGTCGTGACCGGCGGGCCGCGTAGGGTTGCGGGGACACCACACGACGAGGACGGACGACATCATGGGCGTTCCCCTGCCGACGGCCACCACCCGGTGGCGGTGCACGCTGTGCGGCAATCTCACGCGGTTCGATGTGACCCGCACGGTCAAGGCCGTCGAATACGTGCACCTCGACCTGGCGGGCGAGCCGAAGGTGGAGGAGCGTGAGGTGGTCAGTGAGACGATCGAGTCCGTGCGTTGCCGCTGGTGCAACGCGGTCGACCAGATCGAGCTGGTGGACCGGCCTGGCGCAGATGTCTGAGGAAGAACGGGAGCGGTAACGGTGGTGGAGCACACGGACGACGGTGCGGAGGCGGCCGGTGATGCCGGCGGCGCCGCCGACGGCGTCACCGAGGTGCTCGACCGTCCGCTGCCCGAGGGGATCCGGCGGAAGGTCGTCGCGCTCGTCGCGGAGGCGTTCGGCGGTCTGACGGTGGCCGAACTTCCGCCCCAGTTGCGGCAGTACGCCCGGTTCACCCCGAGTCGCCGGGCCAAGTTCGCGGGCAATGCCATGGCCGCCGCGGTGGAGGGCGACCCCGCCTTCCGGCAGCGCATCTCGGCCCGGCTGCGCGAGACGGGCTCCGAGCTCGCCGAGGCGCTGGACGCCGGTTCGCCGCCCGCGGCCGCCGACCCGGAGGACGTCGCGGCGATGGCCTTCGTGCTGCGCCCGCCCGGCTGGGTCAAGCTCGTCACCGCCGCCGGCGAGGAGGCGCAGCGCGCGAACGCCGAGCGCGCGGGCGAGGAGGCCCAGCGCGAACTGCGCCGGCTGCGCGAGGAACTGGCCGAGGCCCGTGCCGAGTCGCGCGCCGAGGCCGAGCGGATCCGCGCCGAGCTGGAGGCCTCGCGCAAGGAGGCCGAATCGCTTCAGCGCAAGCTGCGCAGCGCCGTCAGCGACGTGCGCCGCGGCGAGGCCGCCCTGCGCAAGGCGCAGGCCGAGCTGGAGGCCGTCCGGGACGGGGCCGCGGCGGAGCGGGCCACGGCCGCGGGCGAGACCCGGCGCATCAAGGCGCGGCTCGCGGAGGCCGAGGCGGCGGTGGAGGCGAGCCGCCGGGCGGTGCGCGAGGGCCGCAGTGTGGAGGACATGCGGCTGCGGCTGCTGCTGGACACCGTGCTGGACGCGGCCCAGGGGCTGCGCCGCGAACTGGCCCTGCCGCCCGCCTCCGTGCACCCCGCGGACACGGTGGACGCGGTGCAGCCGGGCACGATGACGCCCCGGGACATCGCCGCGCGCGCCCTGTCGGAGACCGACCCGGCGCTGCTGGACCAGCTGCTGGCGCTGCCTCAGGTGCACGTGGTGGTCGACGGCTACAACGTCACCAAGACCGGCTATCCCACGATGCCGTTGGACAAGCAGCGGCTGCGGCTGCTGGGCGGCCTCGCCATGCTCGCCGCGCAGACCGGCGCCGAGGTGACCTGTGTCTTCGACGGCGCGGAGCTGGCCGCGCCGGTGCTGCTGGCGCCGCCGCGCGGGGTGCGGGTGCTGTTCAGCAAGCCGGGTGTGACGGCGGACGAGCTCATCCGCCAGATCGTGCGGGCCGAGCCGCCGGGGCGCCCGGTGGTGGTGGTCTCCACGGACCGCGAGGTGGCCGACGGGGTCGCCAGGGCGGGCGCGCGGCCGGTCGCATCGGCCTTGCTCCTCAAGCGACTTGCCCGTACCTGAGCGTCAAGTGGCCGTCACCGCCCGTGTACCGCGGGTAAAGCTTGCCTCACTGACGAACTTTTTTCACAGGAGAATTTGAAAGGATCTCATTCCGCTCACTAGGGTCGTGCCTCGAACCTTCGCGCGGTGACCATCCATTCGGGATGGCGGTGAAGGTGTCCGAGCAGCTGAAGAAGGAGCTCGACCCCGTGGGTTCCCACCGTCGTCCCAAGTCGCCGAGCCGGGCTCGGGTCACCGTGCTGACCGCCACGGCCGCCGCAGCCGTCGCGCTCACCTCCCAGGCCGCGCACGCCGATCCGCAGATGTCCAAGGCGGATGCCAAGACCAAGGTCGACAAGCTCTACGAGGAGGCCGAGCAGGCCACCGAGAAGTACAACGGGGCCAAGGAGCAGCACGACAAGCTCCAGAAGGAGGTCAGTGACCTCCAGGACAAGGTCGCGCGCGGTCAGGACGAGCTCAACAAGCTCCGCGACAGCCTGGGGCTGATGGCCACCGCCCAGTACCGCACCGGCTCCGTCGACCCCACCCTCCAGCTGCTGCTGTCCTCCGACCCGGACACCTTCCTGGAGAAGGCCTCCACGCTCAACCAGCTGACGGCCAAGCAGGCCGACACCCTCCGGGTGATCGCCGCCAAGCAGCGCACCCTCAAGCAGCAGCGCGAGGAGGCCTCTTCCAAGCTCGCGGACCTGGAGTCCACGCGCAAGGCGCTGGCGGACAAGAAGGACGAGGTCCAGGGCAAGCTGGCCGACGCGCAGAAGGTGCTCGACGGCTTCAGTGAGAAGGAGCGCGCCGAGATCACGGGCGCGGACAAGAACAGCGACAACGGCGGCAGCGGCAAGAGCGGCAGCAAGGGCAGCGGCGACAGCTCGTCGGGCAGCGTGAACATACCCGCCGGATCCGGACGCGGCGGTGCCGCCCTGGCCTACGCCCAGACCCAGGCCGGCAAGGACTACGAGTACGGCGCGACCGGCATGGCCACGTGGGACTGCTCCGGTCTCACCCAGTGGGCCTACGGCCAGGCCGGCGTCTCCCTCCCGCGCACCTCCCAGGAGCAGGCGAACGCCGGCACCCGGATCTACGACCAGAGCCAGCTCCAGCCCGGCGACCTGGTCATCTTCTACGGCGACCAGCACCACGTGGGCCTCTACGCGGGCAACGGCATGGTCTTCCACGCACCCCGCACGGGCCGGCAGGTGCACTCCGAGCCCATGAGCGACATGCCCTTCCAGTTCGGTGTCCGCGTCGGCTGAAACGCCTGACCGCGCCCTCCGTTCGGGCGAATTCCCGCGCCCCGCGACTGACTCCGCGCCCCGCCGGTGACCTGCGTCTCCGGCGGGGCGCCGGTTTTCCCGCCCGCCCGGGTCTTTGAACCCCGGGTGATCGCGCCGCTACCCTCTGGCGCGCGGTGCCCGGCAGTCGTCCGCCCTTCCGGCGGCAGGGTCCGCCCTCAGAGGAAGGGAGTGCGGCCGCCCGTGGCGTTCCATCGCCGTGCTGCGCATTCCGGTCTCCAGCGGACCGTCCGCGTCACCGTCCTGTCCGCCGCCATGGCCACCGCCGCAGCCGCCTTCTCGACGGCCCCGGCGAGCGCCCGGCCCGGGGACCCCGCCACCGACGGCCAGGCCCCGGGGACGGTGAAGGCACAGCTCGACCGGCTCTACGAACAGGCCGAGCGGGCCACCGAGAAGTTCAACGCCGCCGGGGAGCGCGCAGCCGCCCTGCGGCAGCGGGTCGAGCAGGCCGCCGACCGGGTGGCCCGCGGCCAGGAGAAGGTCAACAGGATGCGCAGCGCCCTCGGCATGATCGCCGCCGCCCAGTACCGCCACGGCGCCGTGGACCCGGCCGTCGAACTGCTGCTGTCCTCCGACCCCGACGGCTACCTCGACCGCGCCGCCACCCTCGAACGCCTCACCGGCCGTCAGGCCGAGCAGCTGGACACCCTGCTGAAGGCCCAGCGCGTGCTCCGCCAGGAACGCGCGGACGCCGCCCGCACCCTGGCCGAGCTGGAGGACAGCCGCAAGGCCGTCGAGCAGCACAAGCGCGAGGTCGAGGGCAGGCTCTCCGAGGCCCGGCGGCTGCTCAACGCGCTGCCCGAGCACGACCGCGCGGCCTACACCCGCTCCTCCCGCGGCCAGGAGCGCCCGTCGGGCCCGCTCGGCGGGCTGCTCGGCCCGTCCGCCGGCAGCGCGGTCTCCTCCCGGGGCGCCGCCGCGGCCATGGCCGTCCGCGAGGCGATCGGCACGCCCTACGCCTGGGGCGCGACCGGGCCGGGCTCCTTCGACTGCTCGGGGCTGATGCAGTGGGCGTACGGGCGGGCCGGGGTGGGCCTGCCGCGCACCTCCCAGGCCCAGCGCAACGCCGGCCGCCACGTGTCGCTCGCCGAGGCCCGTCCGGGGGACCTGGTGATCTACCGGGACGACGCCAGCCACGTGGGGATGTACGTGGGAAACGGGCAGGTCGTGCACGCTCCCTACCCCGGCGCCCGGGTGCGGTACGACCGGGCCGACATGATGCCGATTTCCTCCGTCACCCGGCCATGAGCGCGCCCTGACCCCTGCCCGGGCCCGTCCGGCTCGTACGATGCGGGCGTGACGGGCAGGCGGAGGAGCGGACGGCGGGCGGTGTGCGCCCTGGCCGCAGGCCTGCTCACCCTGCAGGGCCTGGCGGGCTGCGGCTCGCCCGACACGGCGGAGCGGACGGACGGCGACACCCGGTCCGTGCAGCGGGTCCTGGACCGCTGGTCCGCCGCCGTGCGGGACCGCGACGAGAAGGCCTACCTGGCCGCCGTGGACCCGCAGGCGCGGGACTACCGGGCCGAGCGGCAGCGGGTGTTCGACCGGCTCGCGGCCGTGCCGCTGGCGTCCTGGGAGTACCGCCTGGTCCGCACGGGCGGCTTCGCCCCCGCCCCCGGGCCGGGCCGCCGGATCGCGGCCGAGGCCGAACTGCGCTACCGGCTCGACGGATACGACTCCGCGCCCGTCGTCGTGCCCGTGCGGCTGACGCTCGCCGGGCGGGACGGGCGCTGGTACGTGGCCGCCGGGGACTCGGCGGGGCGGCAGCTGTGGGAGCAGGGGGACGTCACCGCGGTGCGGGGCGCGCACAGCCTGGTGCTCGGGGTCGGACAGGACCGCGCCCGGCTCCAGGCCCTTGCGGACCTGGCCGACCGGGCCGTGCCGGCCGTGGACACCGCCTGGCGGGGCGCGTGGGCGGGGCGGGTCGTGATCGAGATGCCGGCCTCGCTGGACCGGATGGCGGCGCTGCTGGGGGCGCCGCCCGCCAACTACCGCGGCATCGCCGCGGTCACCACCGGGGAGGTGGGCGGCACGGCCGCCGCCCCCGCCGACCGGATCGTGGTCAACCCCGAGGCGTACGGGGTGCTCGGGGAGTTCGGGCGGCGGATCGTGCTCACGCACGAGACGGCACACGTCGCCACGCGGGCGGCGACGTCCCCCTCGACCCCGCTGTGGCTCTCGGAGGGCTTCGCCGACTGGGCCGCGTACCGGGGCACGGGCCGTACGGCCCGCCAGGCGGCACCCGAGCTCGCCGACGCGGTGGCCGCGGGACGGGGCCCGCAGCAGCTTCCGGGGGACGCGGACTTCGGCTTCACGGGGGAGTCGGGGCGCCTGGCGCGGGCCTACGAGGGGGGCTGGCTGGCGTGCCGGATGATCGCGGAGAAGTGGAACGAGGCCAAACTGGTCGACGTCTACCGGGCGTTCGGCCGCAAGCGCCCGGCGAAGGAGGTGCTGAAGAAGGTCCTGGGGGTCGACCAGGGCGAGTTCACGGCACGGTGGAAGGAGTACGTGGCGGGGCAGTTCCGGCGGTGACATGCCGAGTGCCGGTCACCCCGGCACCAGTGCCGACTCCCGCTCCGTGGGCGGGTCCGGCTCCCCCGTGACCGCCCGCCGCGCGGGCACCGTCTCGCGCCACAGGCGCGAGCACGCGATCCACGTCGCCACCACCAGCAGCCCGTTCCGCAGCGACAGCGTGGCGACCCCCAGCTTGTCGCTCGCCACCACGTGCGAGAACCAGAGCGGGAACTCCAGCTGGGTCAGCGGCGCGGCCAGCATCACCAGCATCACCGGCAGTCCCTGCCGTGGCGTCCGCATCACCACGCACACCGCCGCCAGGCCGACCAGCCACACCATGTACTGCGGGCTGATCACCCGGCTCGTCGTGGTGAACAGCAGCACCGACGCGAAGGCCGCGTCGTACAGCGTCGTCGTCGTGAAGCGGCGGGCCCGCAGGCGCCACAGGAGCAGCCAGGCGAAGGCCAGCACGCTCAGGCCCAGCGCCAGGGCGCTCACCGCGTGGACGTGGCGGCCGAGGAACTCCACCGAGCCGTAGTTGAGGCGCGCCTTGCCGTGCCAGCCGAGGTGCCGGCCGAGGTGGAAGACCAGCGACCCGAGGGACTCCACCTCCGTGCCCCGGTCGCGCTGGAACGTCAGGAAGGCCAGTGCCCCCGGCATCGCCGCCGCGAAGAACATCGTCACCAGCATCGCGGTGACCACGGCGGCGCTCCACGCGGAGCGGGTGCGCGGGCCGCGCGGCGTCCCGGTGAGCAGCAGCATCGGCCAGACCTTCAGCAGGGCGCCGAAGCCGACCAGCGCCCCCGAGAGCCGGGTGCGGCGCCCGGCCGTCAGCAGGGCCGCGACGGCGACGGCGGTGACCATCACGTCGTAGCGGGCGTAGACGATCGGGCCCAGCAGCGGCACCCCGGCGACCCAGATCCACACCCCCATCGGGTTGCGCCCCTTGCGGCGCACCGCGCGCAGCAGCATCGCGTAGACCGCCGCGTCGGCGAGGAAGGCCAGGACGAAGAAGGCGTGGGAGTAGGTGAGGAACGGCAGCAGGCCCGGTGCGAGGACGGCCAGGGCGGCGGCGGGCGGGTACTGCCAGGTGACGTCGTCGTACGGGAAGATGCCGGTGCGCAGGACGCCGTACCAGCCCTGGTAGATCACGTCGATGTCGACGGAGACGTCGGAGCCGGGCAGCACCCACACCCGGAACACGCACAACAGCAGAACGGCCCTGGTGACGGCCCACACCACGATCGAGAGCCGCAGACCACTGCCCGCCACCATCATTGACCAGTCCTCTCGGGATCCGTCGGCCGTGCTCTCGGTACACGCATCGTCACTGCAACGCATGATGCCGGTCGGGACTGCCCGCGCGCGATGACGTGGCGGATGGTGGCGCGGTTGACGCCCGATCGCGCGCGGTACTGTCGGCGGCGATGCACAAGACCCTCATCGTCACCAACGACTTCCCGCCGCGGCCCGGTGGTATCCAGGCGTTCCTGCACAACATGGCGCTCCGCCTGGACCCCTCGGCGATCGTCGTCTATGCCTCCACCTGGAAGCACGGGCGCGAAGGGGCCGAGGCCACGGCCCGGTTCGACGCCGAGCAGCCCTTCACCGTGGTCCGGGACCGGACGACCATGCTGCTGCCGACGCCCGGGGTCACCCGGCGCGCGGCCACGCTGCTGAAGGCCCACGGCTGCACGTCCGTGTGGTTCGGGGCCGCGGCCCCGCTGGGCCTGATGGCGCCGGCGCTGCGCCGGGCCGGTGCCCGCACCCTGGTCGCCACCACGCACGGGCACGAGGCCGGCTGGGCCCAACTGCCCGCGGCCCGGCAGCTGCTGCGCAGGATCGGGGAGGGCACCGACACGATCACCTATCTGGGCGAGTACACGCGCTCGCGCATCGCCTCCGCACTGACGGAGGAGGCGGCGGCGCGCATGGTGCAACTGCCGCCCGGCGTGGACGAGAAGACCTTCCACCCGGCCTCCGGCGGCGACGAGATCCGGGCCCGGCTCGGCCTCGCGGACCGGCCCGTCGTCGTGTGCGTCTCCCGGCTCGTCCCGCGCAAGGGGCAGGACACCCTGATCCTGGCCATGCCGCGGATCCTGGCGGCCGTCCCGGACGCGGTGCTGCTGATCGTGGGCGGCGGGCCGTACGAGAAGGAGCTGCGGAAGCTGGCCGGGGAGACGGGCGTTGCGCACGCGGTGCGGTTCACCGGGCCCGTCCCGTGGGAGGAACTGCCCGCCCACTACGGGGCCGGTGACGTCTTCGCGATGCCGTGCCGCACGCGCCGCGGCGGGCTGGACGTGGAGGGGCTCGGCATCGTCTACCTGGAGGCGTCCGCGACGGGCCTGCCGGTGGTGGCGGGGGACTCGGGCGGTGCGCCGGACGCCGTGCTCGACGGCGAGACGGGCTACGTCGTGCGGGGCGGTTCCGCGGAGGAGTCCGCGGACCGCATCGTGACGCTGCTGCAGGACCCCGCGCTGCGGCGGCGGATGGGCGAGCGCGGCCGCGAGTGGGTCGAGGAGCGCTGGCGCTGGGACCTGCTGGCGGAGCGTCTGAAGGCACTGCTGTAACGGGTAAGGGGCTCGCGCCATGGCGCGAGCCCCTTACCCGTGCTACCCGTTCACCGAAGCGTTTCAGCTGTTGTAGATGGCTTCGATCTCGTCGGCGAAGTCCTTCGCCACGACGTTGCGCTTGAGCTTCAGCGACGGCGTCACATGGCCGGACGCCTCCGTGAACTGGCCCGGCAGGATGCGGAACTTGCGCACCGACTCCGCCTTGGAGACGGCCGCGTTGCCGTCGTCCACCGCCTTCTGCACGTCCGCCAGCAGCTCGGGGTCCGCCGCCAGTTCGGCCGGTGTCGTCCCGGCCGGCCTGCCGTGCCCGGACAGCCAGCGCGGCAGGAAGTCCTCGTCCAGGGTGATCAGTGCGCCGACGAACGGCCGCCCGTCGCCGACGACCATGCACTCCGCGATCAGCGCGTGCGCCCGGATGCGGTCCTCGATCACCGCCGGGGCGACGTTCTTGCCGCCCGCCGTGACGATGATCTCCTTCTTCCGGCCGGTGATCGTGAGGTACCCGTCCTCGTCGAGCGTGCCCAGGTCGCCGGTGTGGAACCAGCCGTCGGAGAGCGCGTCCGCGGTGGCCGACTCGTTGTTCCAGTAGCCGGTGAAGAGGTGCTCGCCGTGCAGCAGCACCTCGCCGTCGTCGGCGATGCGCACCACGGAGCCGGGCAGCGGCTGGCCGACGGTGCCGATCCGCGGTTTGTCCCACGGGTTGAAGGCGGTCGCCGCGCAGGACTCGGTCAGCCCGTAGCCCTCCAGGACGGTGAAGCCGATGCCGCGGTAGAAGTGGCCGAGGCGCTCGCCCAGCGGGGCGCCGCCGGAGATCGCGTGGGTGGCCCGGCCGCCCAGCACCGCGCGCAGCTTGCCGTAGACGAGCCGGTCGAAGACCTTGTGCTTGATCCGCAGGCCGAAGGACGGGCCCTGCGGGGTGTCCAGGGCGCGGCTGTAGGCGATCGCGGTCTCCGCCGCCCTGTCGAAGATCTTGCCCTTGCCGTCCGCCTGGGCCTTGGCGCGGGCCCCGTTGTAGACCTTCTCGAAGACCCGGGGGACGCCCAGCATCAGCGTCGGCCGGAAGCCGGCCAGGTCGTCGGTGAGGCTCTTGATGTCGCCGACCATGCCCAGCTTGATGGGGGCCAGGACCGCGGCGATCTCGACGAGGCGGCCGAAGACGTGGGCCGCGGGCAGGAAGAGGAGGACGGAGGCGTCGTCCGCGGTGAACAGCGGCTTGAGCCGCTCCACCGCGTTGCCGCACTCGGCGAAGAAGCTGCGGTGGGAGAGCACGCAGCCCTTGGGGCGGCCGGTGGTGCCCGAGGTGTAGACGATGGTCGCGACGGAGTCCGCGGTGGCCAGCGCCGAGCGCTCGTCCACCTCCTCGTCCGTCAGTCCCTGCCCGGCGGCGCGCAGCCGCTCGACACCGTCGTGCTCGATCTGCCAGACGTGGGCGAGATCCGGCAGCCGGTCCCGCACGGACTCGACGGCCGCCTCGTGCGCCGGGGACTCCACGATGCAGGCGACCGCACCGGAGTCGCCGAGGATCCACTGGATCTGCTCCGGCGAGCTGGTCTCGTAGACCGGCACCGTGACGGCGCCCGCGCTCCAGATGGCGAAGTCCAGCAGCGCCCACTCGTAGCGGGTGCGCGAGAGCAGGCCGACCCGGTCGCCCGGCCGCACGCCCGAGGCCATCAGACCCTTGGCCGTCGCGCGGACCTCCGCGAGGAACGCGGCGGCCGTCACGTCCTCCCAGCGCCCGTCGACCTTGCGCCCTATGACGGCGACGTCAGGGTGCTGCGCGGCGTTCCGGCGGATGAGATCCGTCAGGTTGCCGTCCGCGGGGACCTCGTACAGGGCCGGAAGGCTGAACTCGCGCAAGACTGCTGCTCCTCGTCGGGCGCCGGCGCCGCCGCGTCGTCGAGGGGCGCGTCGTCGGCTGCGGTCCATGATCAGGCAGATGGGGGGTAGTGGACTGCCCGGACGTTACCCACCAGTACAGCTTTCGAATAGGGGGTCGTGCTCAGATGTTCTCTGCGTCACATGCCACGGGACTGCGGGCAAAACCCTAGCTCCTCCGCTGGGTGACCGGGAAGTAACCGCAGGTCGGGGCCCTTCCGGGACGGGCCTCGCGGATTTAGGGTGATCGCCATGCGAGTCCATGTGGTCAGCGATGTGCACGGCAACGCCGAGGGCCTGGCCCGGGCCGGCGAGGGTGCCGACGCCCTGCTCTGCCTGGGCGACCTCGTCCTCTTCCTCGATTACGCCGATCACTCGCGCGGCATCTTCCCCGACCTCTTCGGGGTCGAGAACGCCGACCGGATCGTCGAGCTGCGCACCCAGCGCCGCTTCGCGGAGGCCCGGGAGCTGGGCCGGCGGCTGTGGGACGGGATGGACCGCGACGCCGCGATCGAGACCGCGGTGCGCAAGCAGTACGCGGAGCTCTTCGCCGCCTTCCCCGAGCCGACCTACGCCACCTTCGGCAACGTCGACATCCCCCGCCTGTGGCCCGAGTACGCCCGCCCGGGCACCCGGGTCCTCGACGGCGAGCGCGTCGAGATCGGCGGCCTGGTCTTCGGCTTCGTCGGCGGCGGACTGCAGTCGCCCATGCGCACCCCCTACGAGATCGACGACGAGACCTACGCGGCCAAGCTCGCCGCCCTCGGCGACGTCGACGTGCTCTGCTCGCACATCCCGCCCGACGTGCCCGAGCTCTGCTACGACACCGTGGCCCGCCGCTTCGAGCGCGGCAGTGCGGCCCTGCTGGAGACGATCCGCGCCGTGCGCCCCCGGTATGCCCTTTTCGGCCATGTTCACCAGCCGCTGGCACGCCGGATGCGCATAGGCGCGACCGAGTGCGTCAATGTCGGGCACTTCGCCTCGACCGGAACACCCTGGGTGCTGGAATGGTGACGCGGCGCGGGATGTAGCCTTCAGCGGCAGACATTTCGAGGCGGCGGACCGGTACGGAGGAGCCAGGCAGATGGCGGAGAACACCAAGTCGAGCATCACGATCGAAGCGGCCCCGGACCGGGTCATGGCGGTGATCTCCGACTTCGACCGCTACCCGGACTGGACCGGCGAGGTCAAGCTGGCCGAGGTGCTGGAGAAGGACGAGCAGGGCCGCGCCTCGCAGCTGCGCCTGGTCCTGGACGCGGGCGCGATCAAGGACGACCATGTGCTGGCCTACAGCTGGCCCTCGGCGGACGTGGTCAAGTGGTCGCTGGTCAAGTCCCAGATGCTGCGCCAGCTCGACGGCTCGTACAGCCTGAAGCCGGTCGCCGGCGGCACGGCCACCGAGGTGACCTACGAGCTCACCGTCGACGTCAAGATCCCGATGCTGGGGATGATCAAGCGCAAGGCGGAGAAGGTCATCATCGACCGCGCGCTGGACGGTCTGAAGAAGCGCGTCGAGAGCGGCGCCGTCTGACGCGGCTCCGCCGCGGGCGGATCCCCGCCCCCCTGAACCACGCACCCGGAGGCTCTTCTTGCGCACGGTCCTCGTCACCGGTCCCGGCGGCGGGGGCCGCACCACCGCGGCCGCGGCCGCCGCGCTCGCCGCGGCCAGGCAGGGGCGGCGCGTGCTGTTCCTCAGCTGCGACCGGGGCCCCGCCCCCGACGCGGTGCTCGGCAGGACGCTGCCCGCGGACGGCGGGGCCGGCGGCCCCTGGACGCCGCCCGTCGAGGCGGTCCCCGGGATGTGGGCCGCCCGCGTCGCCACCGACGGGCACTTCCGCGCCGTCGCCCGCGACCTCCAGGACCGCGGCGCCTCCCTCTTCGACCTGCTGGGCGCCGCCCCGCTGGACGCCGACGAACTCACCGAGGTCCCCGGCGCCGAGCCGCTCGCCGTCCTCGCCGCCCTGCGCGCCGCCCACGCCGACGGCCGCTGGGACCTCGTCGTCGCCGACATGCCGCCCGTGCACGAGACCGTGCGGCTGCTCGCCCTGCCCGAGCAGCTGCGGCGCTACCTGCGCCGCCTGCTGCCGCCCGAACGCCAGGCGGCCCGCGCCCTGCGCCCCATGCTGGCCCAGCTCGCCGGGGTGCCGATGCCGGCCGCCCGGCTGTACGAGACGGCCGAGCGGTGGCAGCGGGAACTCGCCGCCGTCCAGGCCGTGTTCGAGTCCGCCGCCACGACCGTCCGCCTCGTCGCCGAGCCGCTGCCGGCTGCCGTCGAGACCCTGCGCGCGGCCCGCGCCGGCCTCGCCCTCCAGGGCTGCCGCGTCGACGCCCTGATCCTCAACCGCCTGCTGCCGGACGACTCCGCCGACCCCTGGCTGGCGGGCCTCGCCGCCGAGCAGCGCCTTGCGGGCAAGGCGCTGCGGGAGGACGTCACGGCCGACGCCGTGCCCGTCTGGGAACTGCCCCACCTGGGGCGCAGCCCGCGGGGCACGGAGGACCTGACGGAACTGGCCCTGTGCGCCGACACCGGGTTCCGCCACGGCCTCGGCACGGCCGGCCCCGCCGGGGAGCGGCGCCCCGACCCCTGGCTCGTCGAGGACCGGCTGAAGGACGACGGCATGCTCGTCTGGCGGCTCCCCCTGCCCGGCGCGGAGCGCGACGCGCTCGGGCTGGTGCGGCGCGGGGACGAACTCGTCGTCGCCGTCGGGGCGTTCCGGCGGGTGCTGCCGCTGCCCTCCGCGCTGCGCCGGTGCAGCGTCGCGGGGGCGGGGCTGCAGGACGGGGCGCTGTGCGTGCGCTTCATACCCGACCCGGACCTCTGGCCCAGGACCTCGTAACGGCGCTACCCCGTTCGGGTAACGTCGGAGGAAATACCGGCCGCAGGAGTTCCGACATGAGCGATGCCACCCAGCGCCCCGGCGAGGCGCCCGACCCCGACGCCTGGGAGCGGGCCTGCGCGGAGGACCTCGCCGCAGAGAGGGCCCGGCGCCGGGCGGAGCGCGGCGAACAGCCCGGCAGCGCGGCCGAGGAGCTGCGCAAGCTGGTGGACGCCGTCGCCGACAAGGTCTCCGAGATCCGGCTGCCCGCCGTGCAGCACGTCGTCGAGGCCGCGCGGGCGGCCGTCGAGCCCGTCGTCGAGCGCAACCCCGAGGTCTTCGACCACCTGGCCGCCGCCGGCTCCGAGCTGCTGGCCGCCTACCGCGCCGCCGTCGCCGGCCACGAGCGCCGCTGGACCCGCGACGAACCGTCCTCCCGGCCGCCCGGGGAGGGCCCGGACGGGGCCGCCGGGGGCGGAAGCGAACGCATCGATCTGGACTGACGAGCGCTCCGGTACGGTTGGTCGCGGCGGGGTTAGAGCTACTGACTGAGGGACACATGGGACTCACCATCGGCGTCGACATCGGCGGCACGAAGATCGCGGCCGGCGTGGTCGACGAAGAGGGCACGATCCTCGCCACGTGCAAGGTGCCGACCCCCCCGACCCCCGAAGGCGTCATCGACGCCATCGCCGATGCGGTGCGCACCGTCAGCGAGGGCTTCGAGGTCGAGGCCGTCGGCATCGGCGCCGCGGGCTACGTGGACGACAAGCGCGCCACGGTGCTCTTCGCCCCGAACATCAACTGGCGCCACGAGGCGCTCAAGGACAAGGTCGAGCAGCGCGTCGGCCTCCCGGTCGTCGTCGAGAACGACGCCAACGCCGCCGCCTGGGGCGAGTACCGCTTCGGCGCGGGCCAGGGCCACGACGACGTCATCTGCATCACGCTGGGCACCGGCCTCGGCGGCGGCATCATCATCGGCAACAAGCTGCGCCGCGGCCGCTTCGGCGTGGCAGCCGAATTCGGCCACATCCGGGTCGTCCCGGACGGTCTGCTGTGCGGCTGCGGCAGCCAGGGCTGCTGGGAGCAGTACGCCTCCGGCCGCGCCCTCGTCCGCTACGCCAGGCAGCGCGCCCAGGCCACCCCGGGCAACGCGGAGTTCCTCCTCGGCCTGGGCGACGGCACCCCCGAGGGGATCGAGGGCAAGCACATCAGCCTGGCCGCCCGGCAGGGCGACCCGGTGGCCGTCGACTCCTTCCGCGAGCTGGCCCGCTGGGTCGGCTCCGGACTCGCCGACCTGGCCTCGCTCTTCGACCCCTCGGCGTTCATCGTCGGCGGCGGGCTCTCGGACGAGGGCGACCTCGTCCTCGACCCGATCCGCAAGTCCTTCCGCCGCTGGCTGGTGGGCGGGCAGTGGCGCCCGCACGCCCAGGTGCTCGCCGCCCAGCTCGGCGGCAAGGCAGGTCTCGTCGGCGCCGCCGACCTGGCCCGGCAGGGCTGAGTCCACCCCACCCAGCGGAGGCGCCATGCTCGCGGATCTGCCGGCCCCGACGTCCGCCCCGGACGCGTCGGTCGTCCGCGTGCTGAGCTACAACATCCGCTCGATGCGCGACGACGTGGCGGCACTGGTCCGGGTCGTCCGGGCCTGCGCCGCCGACGTCGTCTGCATCCAGGAGGCCCCGCGCTTCTTCCGCTGGCGCAAGGCGGCGGCCCGGCTCGCCCACGAGTCCGGCCTGGTGTACGTCACCGGGGGCGCCACCGCCTCGGGGCCGATGATCCTGTCCTCGCTGCGCGCCCACGTCGAGCGCACGGAGGACGTGCTCCTGCCGCGCACCCCCGGCCTGCACCAGCGGGGCTTCGCCACCGCGGTGCTGCGCTTCGGGCAGGCGCGGCTCGGCGTGCTCAGCTGTCACCTGAGCATCAACGAGCGCGAGCGGTACACCCAAGGGGGCCTGCTGCTGGAGCAGTTGGGCGCGCTGGACGTGCCGTACGCCGTCGCGGCGGGCGATCTGAACGACCGCCCCGACGGCAGGACCTTCGGCCGGCTGGCGGCCGTCCTGCAGGACGGCTGGGCCACCGCTCCGTGGGGGCGGGAGCACACGACGCGGCTCGGCGACCCTCTTCAGCGGATCGACGCGGTGTTCGCCACCGCGGGCGTGGAGGTGCTGGGGTGCGGGGTCCCGATGGGGTTGCGGGGTGTGGCGGAGCGGGACTTGCGCGCTGCGACGGACCATTTGCCGGTACTGGCGGCGGTACGGGTGCCGGTCGCCTAGGGCGTCTCCGGCGCCCCTTCGCGCCCCGAAGGGGCGCGGGGAACTGCGCGATCGGCCACCGACGGCCTGCAGCCGACGCACCACCCCAGGGGTCCGGGGCGAAGCCCCGAGAACCTCGACTGCGGGTGCGTCGTGGCTTGTCGCGCAGTTCCCCGCGCCCCTTACGGGGCTCAGACCACCGCACCCCGCCCCGGGTCGTCGTCATCGTCCCCGTCGCTGTCGCGCATGCGCAGCACCAGCGTCGCGAAGCCGCCCAGGAAGCCTCCCACCCCCAGCGTGGTGATCCACCACGTCAACTCCTGCCGCAGCAGCACCATCACGAGCAGCAGCAGCGGGCCGCCCAGCACGGCGATCCACGCGAACCGCGACGTCACGTCGCCGGTCGGCAGCGGCGGTGGCTCCGGCGGGACGAAGTGGCCCTCTTCCTCCTGCTCGGCGGGCGCCGGGGCGGACGGCGTCGTCCAGTCGCGCGGGCCGACTCCGGGCGCGTAGACGATGAAGCTCCCCGGCTGCTCCGGCCGCTCGGGCCGTTCCGGCTCCGGCTTCGGCGCCGCCTCCTCCGCGGGGGCGTCCTCGCCGCCCGTGGCGGGCCAGAGGCCCTTCTCCGGGTCGGGCTGTTCGCCGTAGGCGGCGACGAGCTGCTGCCACGCCGCCTCCTCGGCCAGCGGGTCGCGGCTCTCGTCGCGGTCGCGGTCGCGGTCCGCGTCACGCTCAGCCACGGCCGGCCGCCCCCTCCCCGGCGGCGGCGCCGGTGAGCCGGCCGATGAACGCGTACGACTCGTCGAAGATCGTCTCGGCGTCGTGGTCCAGCGTGGCCACGTGGTAGCTGCGCTCCAGCAGCCGCTCGGTGACGTCGCGGGAGGAGACCCGGGAGAGGATGCGCGCCGAGTCGGCGGGCGGCACCACGTGGTCCGCGGGGCTGTGCATCAGCAGCAACGGCTGGGTGACCTGCGGCAGTTCGGAGTCCAGGCGCTGCAGGAAGCGGCGGAAGGAGTGCGCGGCGTGCAGCGGCACCCGGTCGTAGCCGGTCTCCGTGGCGCCGTCCTTGGCGATGTCGCTCGCGATGCCCTTGGTCGTCCGCACCAGGTGCCGCACCACCGGCAGGGCCTTGGCCGCCAGGCCGTGCACCTTGTTCGCCGGGTTGACCACGCAGACGCCCGAGACCGCGTCCCCGTGCTGGGCGGCCAGCCGCAGCGCCAGCGCGCCGCCCATGGACAGGCCGAAGACGAAGACCTGCGCGCAGCGCTCGCGCAGCCGCCACAGCTCGCGGTCCACCTCCGCGTACCAGTCCTGCCAGCCCGTGATCTGCATGTCCTGCCAGCGGGTGCCGTGGCCCGGCAGCAGCGGAAGGGCGACACTCAGACCCCGTTCGGCGAGATAATCGGCCCAGGGGCGGACGGACTGCGGGGAGCCGGTGAAGCCGTGACACACAAGGACGCCGACCTCTCCGCCGTCATGGCGGAAGGGCTCGGCTCCGGGGAGGAGCAGCACCGGATTCTCCGATCGCAGGCGGCAGGGATGCCGCGGGAAAGGGGTCGGTCCTCAGCGTACGCGGAGCGTCGCACGGCGGGTAGGCAGGTTAAGGTCTCCTCGTCACACACAGGAGGTTCTCGGTTGTTCTACGGCGCAATGAAGCTGTCCATCGGCGGGTCGCTGAAGCTTGCCTTCCGGCCGTGGGTGGAGGGGCTGGAGAACGTACCGGCCGAGGGGCCCGCGATCCTGGCGAGCAACCACCTGTCCTTCTCGGACTCCTTCTTCCTGCCCGCGGTCCTCGACCGCAAGATCACGTTCATCGCGAAACAGGAGTACTTCACCTCTCCCGGAGTCAAGGGAAAGCTGACGGCGGCCTTCTTCAAGGGCGTCGGCCAGCTCCCGGTCGACCGCTCGGGCGCCCGCGGCGCCGGTGAGGCCGCGATCAAGAGCGGCATCGAGGTGCTGGAGCGCGGTGAGCTCTTCGGCATCTACCCGGAGGGCACCCGCTCCCCGGACGGCCGCCTCTACCGCGGCAAGCCGGGCGGCCTCGCCCGGGTCGCGCTGGCCACCGGGGCCCCGGTGCTCCCGGTCGCGATGATCGACACGGAGAAGATCCAGCCGCCCGGCAAGGTCGTGCCGAAGCTGATGCGGCCCGGCATCCGGATCGGCAAGCCGCTGGACTTCAGCCGCTACCACGGCATGGACGGCGACCGCTTCATCCTCCGCTCGGTGACCGACGAGGTCATGTACGAGATCATGAAGCTCTCCGGCCAGGAGTACGTCGACATCTACGCGACCGCCGCCAAGCGGCAGATCGCGGACGAGGCGAAGCGCAAGGCCGAGGAGGAGAAGGCGGCCAAGGCCGCCGGCCTGGAGAAGACGGACGAGTAGCACGGACAGCGGGGGCGGGGGCGGGGAATGGCGCAGCGCACCGGGCGTCCGCGCACGGTGCGGATGTCCGTCGAGCTCCCGCTGTGGCGGGCGGTCACCGGCTACCGCATCCTGACCCTCGGCTACGCCCTCGCCCTCTTCTGGCTGGGCCACCGCCACTACGCGCACCCGCTCGGCGCCGCCGCCTACATGGCGGCGCTCACCCTCTGGATGCTGCTGACCTGGAACAAGGTCACCGCACCCGAGCGCTGCACCCGGTCCTTCCTGATCGCCGACCTGGGCGTCGCCCTCACCGGCATCCTGCTCACCGCCGTCGTCGACTCCCCGGCCCGGATCGACAGCGGCGCGGCCACCCTGCCGAGCGTCTGGGCGGGCGGCGCGGTGCTGGGCCTGGCCATCAAGGGCGGCTGGCGCTGGGCCGCCGTCGGCTCCACGCTGGTGGCCGCCGCCAACCTCGTCGAGCGCGGCTACTTCGCCCGCGACACCGTCCACAACGTGCTGCTGGTGTGGATCTCCAGCATCGCCGTCGGCTACATCGTCGAGGTCGCCCGCGCCAGTGAGCGCACCCTCGCCCGCGCCCTGCGGATCGAGGCGGCCACCCGCGAACGCGAGCGGCTGGCCCGGGACATCCACGACAGCGTGCTGCAGGTGCTGGCCATGGTGCAGCGCCGCGGCGCCGCCCTCGGCGGCGAGGCCGCGGAGCTGGGCCGGATGGCCGGCGAGCAGGAGATCGCCCTGCGCACCCTGGTGGCCGGCGGCCTGCTGCCGCCGCAGCGCTCGGCCGAGCAGCTGGCCGACGACGCCGAGCTCGCCGGGACCGTTCCCGAGGCCCCGGCCGGCCCCTGCGACCTGCGGGCGCTGCTGGCCCCGTACGCGGGGTCCGCCGTCTCCGTCGCGGCGCCCGGCACGCCCGTGCTGCTGGAGGCGGCCGCGGCGGCGGAGCTGGCGGCCGCTGTCGGTGCCGCCCTGGACAATGTCGCCAAGCACGCGGGCCCGGAGGCACGGGCCTGGATCCTGCTGGAGGACGAACCGGACGAATTGGTCGTCACCGTGCGGGACGACGGCCCGGGCATCGCCGAGGGGCGCCTGGCGGACGCGGAGCGGGAGGGGCGCATGGGCGTCGCCCTCTCCATCCGCGGCCGGCTGCGGGACCTGGGCGGCAGCGCCGTGGTGGAGTCCGTGCCCGGCCAGGGCACCGAGGTCGAGCTGAGAGTTCCGCGGAGCTCACGGGGGAGTGGAGTCACAGGATGAGTACGGCACCTGCGGTGAAGGTCATGGTGGTCGACGACCACCCCATGTGGCGCGACGCGGTCGCGCGCGACCTGGCGGCCGCCGGGTACGAGATCGTCGCCACCGCGGGCGACGGCCCGCAGGCGGTGCGCCGGGCGAAGGCCGCGGCGCCCGACGTCCTCGTCCTCGACCTCAACCTGCCGGGCCTGCCCGGGGTGGCCGTCTGCAAGGAGCTCGTCGGCGAGAACCCCGCCCTGCGGGTCCTCGTCCTCTCCGCCAGCGGCGAGCACGCCGACGTCCTGGAGGCCGTGAAGTCCGGGGCCACCGGCTATCTGCTGAAGTCCGCCAGCACCGAGGAGCTGCTCGACGCCGTGCGCCGCACGGCCACGGGCGACGCGGTCTTCACCCCGGGCCTGGCCGGCCTGGTGCTCGGCGAGTACCGCAGGCTGGCCGCCGGCCCCGCCCCCGCCGCGCCCGACGAGCCCGCGGTCCCGAGCCTCACCGACCGCGAGACCGAGGTCCTGCGCCTCGTCGCCAAGGGGCTCTCGTACAAGCAGATCGCCGAGCGGCTGGTTATTTCCCACCGCACGGTGCAGAACCATGTTCAGAACACCTTGGGCAAGCTCCAGCTGCACAACCGCGTGGAGCTCGTCCGCTACGCGATAGAGCGAGGTCTCGACGACGCCTGACGCCGCCTGCGGCCGGGCGTCACCCGGCACTCGGCGAAGGGAAGGTGTGTCATGCGGGTCGGAGTACTGACCGGCGGCGGGGACTGCCCCGGGCTCAACGCGGTCATCCGCGCCGTCGTCCGCAAGGGCGTCCAGCGCTACCACTACGACTTCACCGGCTTCAGGGACGGCTGGCGCGGACCGCTCACCGGAGCGGTCACGCGCCTCGACATCCCCGCGGTGCGGGGCATCCTGCCGCGCGGCGGCACCGTGCTCGGCTCCTCGCGGACCAACCCCTTCCGGGAGCCGGACGGGGTCCGCCGCATCAAGGAGAACCTGGCCAAGCACGAGGTGGACGCCCTCATCGTGATCGGCGGCGAGGACACCCTGGGCGTGGCCCGCCGGCTCTCGGAGGAACACGGCATCCCCTGCGTCGGGGTGCCCAAGACCATCGACAACGACCTCTCCGCCACCGACTACACCTTCGGCTTCGACACCGCCGTCAACATCGCCACCGAGGCCATCGACCGGCTGCACACCACGGCCGAGTCCCACATGCGCGTCCTCGTCGTCGAGGTCATGGGCCGGCACGCGGGCTGGATCGCGCTGCACTCCGGCCTGGCGGGCGGCGCCAACGTCATCCTCGTCCCCGAGCAGCGGTTCGACGTCGACGAGGTCTGCGAGTGGGTCACCTCGCGCTTCCGCGCGAGCTACGCGCCGATCGTGGTGGTGGCGGAGGGGGCCATGCCGCGCGACGGCGACCTGGTGCTCAAGGACGCCCCGGCGCACGACTCCTTCGGGCACGTCCGGCTGTCCGGAGTGGGGGAGTGGCTGGCCAAGCAGATCGAGACCCGCACGGGGAAGGAGGCACGGACCACGGTGCTGGGCCACGTCCAGCGGGGCGGCACGCCGAGCGCGTTCGACCGGTGGCTGGCGACGCGGTTCGGGCTGCACGCGATCGACGCCGTCGAGGACGGCGCGTTCGGGCAGATGGTCGCCCTGCGGGGTACGGACGTGGTCCGTGTGCCGCTCGCTGACGCGACGGCGCGATTGAAGACGGTGCCACCCGAGCTGTACGACGAAGCGCGGGTGTTCTTCGGCTGAGGCCGGGGCCCTCCCCGCCCACCCGCCCGTCGCTCGGAACGGGCGGGTGGGCGGACGCGGTCAGACCAGCACGGAGGCCAGCAGCTCCGTGACGATCGCGGCGCCGTTCAGCGTCAGCACCGACTCCGGGTGGAACTGCATGCCTGCGAAGCCGGGCCCCCGCAGGGCGTGGACGTCGCCGGTGGCCGCGTCCAGGCTGAGCTCGGCCCCGTCGAGTCCCGTGCCGCGCGCGGTGAACGTGTTGTAGAACCCGACCGTCTCCTCCCGCCCGAAGAAGTCGATCCGTTCCTGCGCCCCCTGGTACGGGACCTCCTTCCGCACGATCTCCAACCCCAGCTCCGCCGCGATCAGTTCGTGCCCCAGGCACACGCCCAGCAGCCCGTACCGGTGCTCGCGCAGCAGGTCCGCCGCGAGCCCGCGGAGCAGGCGCATCTTCGGGTCGGCCGCGTCCGAGGGGTTGCCGGGCCCGGGGCCCAGCACCACGGGGCCCTCGTGGGCCAGCGCGGCGGCCGGCAGTTCGGGCTCGTCGTAGCGCCGCACCGTCACCGTCAGCCCCGAGGTGCGCAGGAGATGGGCGAGCATCGCCGTGAAGGTGTCCTCGCCGTCGACGACCAGAGCGTGTCCGGTCAGCGCTCCGGTGGACCCGGGCGTCTGCATCCGCAGCCAGAACGGGGCCAGGTCCGCGCGGCGCGCGTCCAGCGCCGCCCGTACCCGCGGGTCGTCCCCGAGCCGTACGGGCGGGGTGGCCGACGGGCGTACGGGGCCGCGGCGCACGCCCAGGGCGGCCAGCACGCCGGCCGCCTTGGCGTGGGTCTCGGCGACCTCGCCGCGCGGATCGGAGCGGCGCACGAGCGTGGCGCCGACCCCCACCCGCAGCCGGCCGCGCCGGTCGATGTCCGCGGTGCGGATGAGGATCGGGGAGTCGAGGGTCTGCGCACCGCCCGCGTCGCGGCCGATCAGCGCGAGCGCCCCCGCGTAGTAGCCGCGGCCGTGGGGCTCGTACCGCTCGATGACGCGGCAGGCGTTCTGCACGGGCGAGCCGGTGACGGTCGCCGCGAACATCGTCTCCCGCAGCACCTCGCGCACGTCCAGCGAGGAGCGCCCGCGCAGTTCGTACTCGGTGTGTGCGAGGTGGGCCATCTCCCGCAGCCGCGGGCCGACGACGACGCCGCCCATGTCGCCGACGGTGCACATCATCTTCAGCTCCTCGTCCACGACCATGGACAGCTCCTCCACCTCCTTGCGGTCGTGCAGGAAGGCCAGCAGCCCGTCCTCCGAGGCGCCGCCGGCCGGATAGCGGTACGTGCCGCTGATGGGATTCATCACGACCGTCCCGCCGGACATCCGCACGTGCACCTCCGGGCTGGCGCCCACCAGCGTGCGCTCGCCGGTGTGGACGACGTACGTCCAGTAGGCGCCGCGCTCGCCGGACAGCAGCCGCCGGAAGAGAGCCAGGGCGTCGGCGGGGCCGAAGCCGTGACTGTCCTCTCCCGGGGGACAACCCCCGGACCCCCGGCCGAGAACGGTGCCCTCGAACGTGCGCCGGATCACGAAGTTGGCGCCCTCGCCGGTGCCGATCTCGTCCTCGATCACACGCTCGACGATGCGCGCGTACGCGTCGTCGTCCACGTCGAAGGCGCCGCCCTCGACCCGGACCTCGTGGGCGGGCAGGGCACCGAGGACGGCGTCGAGCGGCAGGTCGTAGGCCTCCTCCGGGCACAGCACCAGCAGCGGGGTGCCGTCGTCACGGACGTCGAAGCCGCGCTCGCGGATCTGCCGGAAGGGGACGAGGGCCAGCGCGTCGTGCACCGGCGCGCCGCCGGCGGGCGGGCCGGACGGGAGCGGGACGTCCGCCAGCCGCCCGGCCTCGGAGACCGGGCCGAGGAGCAGTTCGACCAGGCTCTCGGGATGGCCCGGGGTGCGGCGGTGCAGCAGGGCGAAGGGCGGGCAGCCGGGGGCGGTCAGCCGTGCGAGCAGGGCGGCAGTGGTGCCGGGCAAGGGGTCGCTCATGGGGGTGTTCCTTCCTGGTGGGGGAGGAACGGCCTGCCGGATACGCCCCGCGGACGCGGAAGGCCGCCCCTCGGGGCGGCCTTGGCGATGCGATCGGTGTACGCGCGATCAGTGGGCCGCCGGAGGAGCGGTCCACCACCAGTACTGGTTCACGGTGTCGAGCACGTACATGCGGGGCAGGTTACCCGACGGCTCCCGCATCTGTCGTGGGATTATCCGGAGCCTCGTCTCACGATTCGTCTCATACTCCGGTCCGGCCCCGGAACCGGCCCGGCGACCCCGTAGTGTTGAGTCCGTGACCGTGAACGCTGAAATC
Source organism: Streptomyces sp. NPDC002536 (assembly GCF_053594995.1). Taxonomy (NCBI): domain Bacteria; kingdom Bacillati; phylum Actinomycetota; class Actinomycetes; order Kitasatosporales; family Streptomycetaceae; genus Streptomyces; species Streptomyces sp. NPDC002536. The sequence goes on along the minus strand of NZ_JBSFWU010000057.1, from coordinate 6,089 downwards.
CACGCCGGTGGCAACACCTGGCGCTCCCTGACCGCGGCGCAGCAGCCCGACTGGCCGGACCAAGAGGCTCTGCGCGATGTGATCGCCGAGCTCGAGTCCTATCCGCCCCTCGTCTTCGCTGGCGAGTGCGACCAGCTGCGTCAGCGTCTGGGAGCCGTCGCGCGCGGCGAGGCGTTCCTGCTCCAGGGCGGTGACTGTGCGGAGGCCTTCGACGCCGTCGGCGCCGACCAGATCCGCAACAAGCTCAAGACCCTGCTCCAGATGGGCGCGGTGCTCACCTACGCCGGGTCGGTGCCCGTCGTCAAGGTCGGCCGGATCGCCGGCCAGTACAGCAAGCCGCGCTCGAAGCCGACCGAGACCCGCGACGGCGTGACCCTGCCGACCTACCGCGGCGACTCCGTCAACGGCTTCGCCTTCACGCCCGAGGCCCGTACGCCGGACCCGCAGCGGCTGAAGCGCATGTACCAGGCCTCGGCCTCCACGCTGAACCTGGTGCGCGCCTTCACCACCGGCGGCTACGCGGACCTGCGCCAGGTGCACGCCTGGAACCAGGACTTCGTGAAGTCCTCGCCCTCCGGCCAGCGCTACGAGCAGCTGGCCCGGGAGATCGACCGGGCGATGAACTTCATGAACGCCTGCGGCGTGGACCCGGAGGCGCTGAAGGCCGTCGAGTTCTACGCGTCCCACGAGGCGCTCGTCCTCGACTACGAGTCCGCGCTGACCCGTGTCGACTCGCGCACCGGGCACCTCTACGACGTCTCGGGCCACATGGTCTGGATCGGCGAGCGCACCCGGCAGCTGGACGGCGCGCACATCGAGTTCGCGTCGAAGATCCGCAACCCGATCGGGGTGAAGCTCGGCCCGACCACCACGGTCGACGAGGCGCTGACCCTGATCGACCGGCTGGACCCGGAGCGCGAGCCCGGCCGGCTGACCTTCATCACCCGGATGGGTGCGGGCAAGATCCGCGAGAAGCTCCCCGAGCTGGTCGAGAAGGTCACCGCGTCCGGTGCCGTGGTGGCCTGGATCAGCGACCCGATGCACGGCAACACCTTCGAGGCGGCCTCGGGCCACAAGACCCGCCGCTTCGACGACGTGCTGGACGAGGTCAAGGGCTTCTTCGAGGTCCACAAGGGCCTGGGCACCCACCCGGGCGGCATCCACGTGGAGCTCACCGGTGACGATGTCACCGAGTGCGTGGGCGGCGGCGACGAGATCTTCGTCGACGACCTGCACCAGCGCTACGAGACGGCCTGCGACCCGCGGCTGAACCGTAGCCAGTCGCTGGACCTGGCGTTCCTGGTGGCGGAGATGTACCGGGACCAGTGAGCACCGGCACCGGGTGAACGATGGGGCGCGGATCCTGTGATCCGCGCCCCATCGCGTTGTGCGCCCCTGCCGGGCCGGGTAAGGTAAGGGTTACCTTATTGATCAATCCGGTGAGGCGGTGACCCGCGTGTACGTCTGCTCGTGCTTCGGCATCACGGAGCAGCAGGTGCGCGAGCACGCGGACCAGGGGGCGTGCACCCCCCGGCAGATCGCCTCGGCCTGCAAGGCGGGCACCGACTGCGGCAGCTGCGTGCGCCGCATCCAGTCCCTGCTCGGCCGCGGCGCATGCCCGCGCCGTGAGCTCGCCGACCGTGGCGAGCCGGACGTACTGGGCGCCGAGGTCTCGCTGGTGCCCGCGGCCTGAGTGCTGCGCCGGCAGCGCGGTCCTGCGAGGCGCGGTTCCCTCAGCTGTCGGGCTGCTCGATGACCTGCGCGATATAGAGCGCCTCGCCCAGCTTCTCCACCAGTTCCAGCTGTGTGTCGAGGTAGTCGATGTGGTGCTCCTCGTCCTCCAGGATCGACTCGAAGATGTTGGCCGAGGTGATGTCGCCCTTGGCCCGCATGATCTCGACGCCCCGCCGGAGCCGGTCGATGGCCTCGACCTCCACCTGCCGGTCGGCCTGGAACATCTCGGTGACCGTCTGCCCGATCCGGACGTGGAACAGCCTCTGATAGTTGGGCAGCCCCTCCAGGAACAGGATCCGGTCGGTCAGCACCTCCGCGTGCTTCATCTCGTCGAAGGACTCGGCGCGGGTGTACTTGGCGAGCTTGGTCCAGCCGAAGTTCTCCTGCATCTTCGCGTGCAGGAAGTACTGATTGATGGCGGTCAGCTCGGCAGTCAGCTGTTCGTTGAGGAACTCGATGACCTCGGGGTCGCCCTGCATCGCAGAGGCTCCTTCCCAGCGCTTGACGGGCAGATGGCGCGCATCCTTGCACCGCCCCTCCTGGCCGTCCAGTAAGTGCACACTTAGTGGGAGTTGTGGCCATGTGTCCGCCTTGGTGGTGGCTACGGCCGTCCCGTGGTCATCAGCACCCTCCGGGGTCTGACACCATGGACCCATGGGTCAGTCGGAAAGCCGCAAAGGGGAACTCCAGCTCCCTCCGGGGCAGCGGCTCCAGCGCGGATGGCCGGTGACGCACTACGGTCCGGTCCCCAAGTTCAGGCCGGAACGCTGGGAGTTCCGCGTCTTCGGCGCGACGGCCGACGGCGACAAGCACTGCTGGACGCACGAGGAGTTCACCGCCCTCCCGTACACGACGGTCGTGGCGGACCTGCACTGCGTCACGAAATACAGCATGCTGGGCGCCGAATGGGGCGGCGTGTCGGCCCGCACGGTGCTCGAACTGGCCCCGCCCGCGCCGGAGGTCACCCATGTGATGGTGTGGGCGGAGTACGGCTACAGCTCGAACCTGCGGCTGTCGGACTTCACGGCCGAGCAGACGATCTTCGCCACGCACAAGGACGGTGAACTCCTCACCGCGGAGCACGGCTTTCCGGTGCGCCTCGTCGTGCCGCACCTGTACGCGTGGAAGGGGCCCAAATGGGTCCGCGGCGTCGAGTACATGACGGCCGACCGCCGGGGTTTCTGGGAGGAGCGGGGCTACCACAACGTGGGCGACCCGTGGCGGGAACAGCGGTACTCCTACCAGGAGGAGCCCGGCGAGGGCCCCGAGCTGTAGGGGGTGTCCGAGGCCCTGTCCGAGGGCCCTACTGCGGCCGTGCCGCGCGCAGTTCCTTCAGCCGCGCCACGTCGGCCGCGTGCCCCTCCGGGCCGCCCGGCGTCTCGATCGTCAGGGGCACGCCCTCCGTCGCCGGGTGCGCGAACAGCTCCCCGAAGGCCTCGGCCCCGATCCGCCCGGCCCCGATGTTCTCGTGCCGGTCCAGGTGCGACCCCGCGCCCGCCTTCGAGTCGTTCGCGTGGATCAGCCGCAGCCGTCCCTCGCCCATGACGTCGACGAGTTCGTCCAGCACCTGCTTCACGCCGCCCGGCGCGGCCAGGTCGTGCCCGGCCGCGAAGACGTGGCAGGTGTCCAGGCAGACGCCCAGCCCGGGATGGCGGTCCAGCGCCTCGGCGTACGGGCCGAGGTCCTCCACCAGCGAGCAGAGCGAGGCGCCTTGACCGGCCGTGGGCTCCAGCAGCAGCCACGGGTCGTCGTCGTGCGTGAGCTCGTCCAGCAGCGGCAGCATCCGCTCGCGCACCTGGGCCAGGGCCTCCGCGCGCGCCCGGCCGGCGGTGGCGGAGCCGGTGTGCACCACGACGCCCTGCGCGCCGATCTCCCGGCCGCGCCGCAGCGAGTGCCGCAGCGACTCCACGGACTTGTCGACCGTCGCGGCGCTGTGCGAGCCGAAGTTGATCAGGTACGGGGCGTGGACGAAGACGGGCAGCCCGCTCTCCTCGCACCCGGCGCGGAACTCCTCGTCCTGGCGCGGGTTTCCGGGCGGGGTCGCCCAGCCGCGCGGGTTGGCGACGAAGACCTGGACGGCCTCGGCGCCCATCGCGCGGGCATAGGGCAGGCCGGTCTTGGCGAGGCCGCCCGCGACGGGGATGTGCCCGCCGACGGGATTGCGCGTGACTGTGCTCAAGACGCTGCTCGACATGCTGTTCAACGTGCTCAGAATCCTCAGAAACCGCTCTTCAGACGGATGATGATCGTGTCGCCCCGGGCCGCCTGGTCGCCGCCGCGGACCGACTGGGAGTCGACCGAGTCCTGCGGGAAGAAGAACGGCCGGTCCACCTTCACCTGGAAGCCCGCGTCCGTCAGCACCTTCTTGGCGTCGGCCTCGTTCTTTCCGGTGACGTCCGGGACCGTGATCATCTCCTTGCCCTTGGAGAGGGTCACCGTGACCGTGTCGCCCTCGGCGCCCTTCTCGCCCTTGCCCGGCGACTGCTGGGCCACCGTGCCCTTGTCCTTGGGCGAGTAGACCTGCGTGTCCGAGACCTTGATCTGCAGCCCGGCGTCGCGCAGCGCCGCCGTCGCGTCGGCGACCGTCATGCCCGTCACGTCGGGCACGTTCAGCTGCCGGCCCTTGCTGACGACGAGCGTCACCGCCGAGTCAGGCCGCAGTTCCTGGCCCGGCCGCGGGTCGGAGCCGAGCACGGAGCCCTTCGGGGTCTCGTCGCTGAACTGCTGCGAGACGTCGCCGACCGTCAGGCCCTTGTCCTGGAGCTGCTTCTTCGCGTCGTCGAGCGTCATGCCGACGACATTGGGGACCTGCACCTTCTGCGGGCCCCGCGAGACGGTGACCGTCACCTTGCCGTTGTTGCGGATCTGCTCGCCCGGCTTCGGGTCGGTGGAGATGACGTGCCCGCGCTCGACGGTGTCGCTGAAGTCCTGCCGGAGCTGCACCCCGAGCCCGGCCTTGTCCAGCTCCTGCTGCGCCTTGGGCTGGGTCATGTCCAGAACGGCCGGTACGGAGGTGAACTGGCCGGAGCTGACGTACCAGACACCCGCCCCGCCGCCCAGCAGGACGACGAGCAGCCCGATCACCACGACCAGCCGGTTGACGCGCCGGCGCGGACCGGACGGCCGGTGCTGCGCCGCGGGGCCCGGCGGGGCCGGGGGAGCGGGCGGGCGCTCCAGCCGGGTGGTGCGGTTGAGCAGCTCCTCCCCGGCGGGCGGCGGCAGCGGCTGCGCCGCGGGCTGCCGCGGTATCACGCTCGTACGGTCCTCGGAGCCGGCCGGGAGCGGGCCCTGCCGGGCCTCCGGCGGCATCGCGTCCAGCTGCGCGTCCGTCAGCGCCCCGCGGGCGGCGCGGGTGAGCTCCAGCAGCCGCACGGCGTCGGCCGGGCGCAGCTGCGGGTCGCGGGCGGTGGCCTTGGCCACCAGGCCGTCCAGCTCGGGGGCGAGCCCGGGGACCGCCTCGGACGGGAGCGGCACGTCCTCGTGCAGGTGCTGGTAGAGCACCTGGGCGGGGGTGCCGCCGGAGTGCGGCTTGGCGCCCGTGAGCATCTCGTAGAGCACCACGCCGCAGGCGTAGACGTCGGCGCGCGGGTCGGCGGTGCCGTGCTCGATCTGCTCGGGGGCCAGGTACGAGACCGTGCCCAGCACCGAGCCGGTGCTCGTGCTGGTGTGCGTGTCGACGGCCCGGACCAGGCCGAAGTCCGCGACCTTGACCCGGCCGTCGTCGCCGATCAGCACGTTCTCGGGCTTCATGTCGCGGTGCACCAGCCCCGCGAGGTGGGCCGCGCCCAGCGCGGCCAGCACGGACTCGGCGACGTCCAGCGCGGCCCGCGGCTGCAGGGCCCCGCGCTCGCGCAGCACGTCGCGCAGCGTGCACCCGGCGACGTACTCCATCGCCAGGAAGACGTAGCCGCCGTCGGTGCCCTGGTCGAAGACGCCGACCACGTTGCGGTGGTCCAGGCGCGCCACGGACTTGGCCTCGCGGATGAAACGGTCCACGAAGGCCGCGTCGGCGGCCAGCGAGGGGTGCATCACCTTGAGGGCGACCACGCGGTCGAGCCGGGTGTCCAGCGCCCGGTAGACGGTGGCCATGCCGCCCACGGCGATCCGCGCCTCGACTCGGTAGCGGCCGTCGAGCAACTGATCGACGAGAGGGTCCGGCAGGGTCGTATCCACGACACACGAGTCTACGAGCCGCCGGGGCCCCGCCGGCCGGTGCGCCCCGAAGGGGCGCGGGGAACTGCGCGAGCAACCACCTGCGGGGCCCCGCCGGCCGGCCGCCCCTGCTGCCGGCCGCCCCTGCGGACGCCCTGGCCGGCGGGTTCATGCAGACGCACAACGTCAAGACCTCCGGTGAC
>NZ_JBSFWU010000056.1:0-50515 GCF_053594995.1 Streptomyces sp. NPDC002536 | reverse complement strand
CCCGTCAGGGGCGCGGGGAACTGCGCGACCAGCCCCCACCGGCCCGCAGCCGACGCACCACCCCAGGGGTCCGGGGCGAAGCCCCGAGAACCTCGACTGCGAGAGCGTCGTGGCTGGTCGCGCAGTTCCCCGCGCCCCTGACAGGGCGCCGTGGCGCAGCCCTCACGGGAAGTGCGGCTCCGCGTGCATCTCCCACAGCAACAACTCCGCGCCGCCCTCGGCGGCAACCGCATCCAGCTCCTCCGCATCGGAGACCCGCGCCGCATCCCCCTCCCGCAGCGTCGTGCCCGAGAGGTGCACGACGCCCCGCACCACGTGCACATACAGCCACTGCGGCCCGGGCAGCGCCGTCCGCTCCCCCGGGGCCAGGCGCCGCACGTGCAGCACGGCCTCGGCCCGGCCCAGCGCGTACGGCGCCCCGCCGCCGGCGCCCCGCACCACCTCGTAGAAGGGCTCGCCGCCCGAGTCGGACGGGGTCAGCCACATCTGCACGAACCGCAGCGGGGCCGCGCCCTCGTTGCGCTCGGAGTGGTGGACCCCCTCCCCCGCGCTCAGCCGCTGCAGGTCCCCGGGGCGTACGACCTCCACGTGACCCGTGGAATCCTCATGGGTGAGTTCGCCCTCCACCACCCAGGTGACGATCTCCACGTCCCGGTGCGGATGGGCCGCGAAGCCCGCGCCCGGTGCCAGCCGCTCCTCGTTGCAGGCGGCGAGGGGGCCGAAGCGCACGTTGTCGGGGTCGTAGAAGCCGGAGAACGAGAAGGCGTGCCAGGTCTCGATCCCGGCGTCGGGGTCGCCGCCCCGGAAGCGTTCCGCAGCCCGCTGCACATACGTCACAGCCCCACCGTAGCCCCGCCGTGCCCCCGGCAGCCCCGGACCCGACCCGGATAAGGCAGGCTTGTCCCCGTGCCTGAACCAGTCGCTGACACCCCGCCCCCGGAGCATCCGCACACCGCCACCCTGCGCCGTCTGGAGCAGTCGTCCGGAACGCTTGCCGCTGCGGCCATCGCCCGGATGGACGCCCAGCTGCCGTGGTACCGGGCGATGCCGCCGGAGAACCGCTCGTGGATCGGCCTGGTCGCCCAGGCCGGCATCGCGGCCTTCACGGAGTGGTTCCGGCATCCGGAGACCCCGCAGGCGATCAGCACCGACGTCTTCGGCACCGCGCCGCGCGAGCTGACCCGGGCGATCACGCTGCGCCAGACCGTGGAGATGGTGCGCACCACCATCGAGGTCATGGAGGCGGCCATCGACGAGGTGGCCGCGCCGGGCGACGAGTCGGCGCTGCGCGAGGCGCTGCTGGTCTACGCCCGCGAGATCGCCTTCGCCACCGCCCAGGTCTACGCCCAGGCCGCCGAGGCACGCGGCGCCTGGGACGCCCGGCTGGAGTCGCTGGTGGTCAACGCCGTGCTGTCGGGCGAGGCCGACGAGGGCGCGCTGTCCCGGGCCGCGGCGCTCGGCTGGAACTCGCCCTCGCACGTGTCCGTGGTGCTGGGCACGGCGCCGAACGGGGACAGCGAGCTGACGGTCGAGGCGATCCGCCGGGCCGCCCGGCACGCCAAGGTCCAGGTGCTGACGGGGGTGCTCGGCGACCGCCTGGTGGTGATCGTCGGCGGCTCGGAGAACCCGCTGCAGACGGCGAAGTCGCTGATCGGCCCGTTCGCCCCGGGGCCCGTCGTGGCAGGTCCGGTGGTGTCCGACCTGCTGGCCGCGACCAAGTCCGCGCAGGCGGCGGCGTCCGGCCTCAAGGCGTGTGCGGCCTGGCAGGACGCGCCCCGGCCGGTGCTGGCCGACGACCTGCTGCCGGAGCGGGCGATGGCCGGGGATCCGGCGGCGCGCGAGCAGCTGGTGGAGGAGATCTACAGACCGCTGGAGGAGGCGGGCTCGGCGCTGCTGGAGACGCTCAGCGTCTACCTGGAGCAGGCGAGCAGCCTGGAGGGCGCGGCCAGGATGTTGTTCGTCCACCCCAACACCGTGCGATACCGCCTCCGACGTGTGACGGACGTCACCGGATGGTCACCGTCCGACGTCCGCTCCGCCTTCACGCTGCGGATCGCACTGATCCTCGGACGTCTGGCCGACGCGGAGTCACAGCCGTAGGCTTTTGTTGAACGTCAACAATTCCCCCGACGGTTATTCGTCCCTGTCCCCACGGGTGGGCGATGCCGTCCCCGAGAGAGAGTGTGAGGGTGCTCGTACTCGTCGCTCCCGGCCAGGGCGCTCAGACGCCCGGCTTCCTGACCCCCTGGCTCGACCTCCCCGGCGTGGCAGACCGCCTGCAGGAGTGGTCGGCCGCCATCGACCTGGACCTGCTCCACTACGGCACGAACGCCGACGCGGACGAGATCCGCGACACCGCCGTGGCCCAGCCGCTGCTGGTCGCGGCCGCCCTGGTCTCCGCAGGGCAGCTCTTCCCCACGGCGGAGGACTTCTCCCGCCTGGTGGGTGCCGCCGCCGGCCACAGCGTCGGTGAGCTCGCCGCCGCCGCGCTGACCGGCGTGCTGCCGGACGAGGCCGCCATGCGGCTGGTCCGCACCCGCGGCCTGGCCATGGCCGAGGCCGCCGCCGTCACCGAGACCGGCATGTCCGCGCTGCTCGGCGGCGACCCGGAGGCCGTCGTCCCGCACCTGGAGAAGCTCGGCCTGACCCCCGCGAACGTCAACGGCGCGGGCCAGATCGTGGCGGCCGGCACCATGGAGCAGCTGGCCGCGCTCGCCGAGGACAAGCCCGAGGGCACCCGCAAGGTCGTCGCCCTGAAGGTGGCCGGCGCGTTCCACACGCACCACATGGCCCCGGCGGTGTCGGCCCTGGAGGCCGCCATCCAGGAGCTCTCCCCGGCGGACCCCCGCACCCGTTACGTCTCCAACAAGGACGGCCGCGTCGTCACCGGCGGCCGGGAGGTCGTGCAGCGGCTGGTCGGCCAGGTGGCCAACCCGGTCCGCTGGGACCTGTGCATGGAGACCTTCAAGGAGCTGGGTGTCACGGCCCTGATCGAGGTGGCCCCCGGCGGCACCCTCGTGGGCCTGGCCAAGCGCGCCCTGCCGGGCGTCGCGACCCTCGCGCTCAAGACCCCGGACGACCTCGACGCCGCCCGTGCCCTGATCGCCGAGCACGCCGCCCCGGCCGACGAAGGAGTCCGAGAAGCATGACCGCGAAGATCAAGCCCGCGAAGGGCGCCGCCTACGCGCGCATCATGGGCGTCGGCGGCTACCGCCCGGTCCGGGTGGTGCCGAACGAGGAGATCCTCAAGCGCATCGACTCCTCCGACGAGTGGATCCGGTCGCGCTCGGGCATCGCCACCCGGCACTGGGCCGGCCCGGAGGAGACCGTGGCCGCCATGTCCGTGGAGGCGGCCGGCAAGGCGATCGCCGACGCGGGGATCGACCCCTCGCAGATCGGTGCCGTCCTCGTCTCGACGGTCTCGCACTTCAAGCAGACCCCGGCCATCGCCACCGAGATCGCCCACCGGATCGGTGCGGGCAAGCCCGCCGCGTTCGACATCTCGGCCGGCTGCGCCGGCTTCGGCTACGGCCTGGCCATGGCCAAGGGCCTGGTCATCGAGGGCTCGGCGGAGTACGTCCTGGTCATCGGTGTCGAGCGGCTCTCGGACCTGACGGACCTGGACGACCGTTCCACCGCCTTCCTGTTCGGCGACGGCGCGGGCGCCGTGGTCGTCGGCCCGTCCGAGGAGCCCGCCATGGGCCCGACGGTCTGGGGCTCGGAGGGCGACAAGGCCGACACCATCAGGCAGACCCTGGCCTGGGACGTGTACCGCGAGGAGACGGACGTCCGGTTCCCCGCGATCACCCAGGAGGGTCAGGCGGTGTTCCGCTGGGCCGTCTTCGAAATGGCGAAGATCGCCCAGCAGGCCCTGGACGAGGCCGGGATCAGCGCCGAGGACCTGGACGTCTTCATCCCGCACCAGGCGAACATGCGGATCATCGACTCGATGGTCAAGACCCTCAAGCTGCCCGAGAACGTGGTGGTCGCCCGGGACGTGGAGACCACCGGCAACACCTCGGCGGCGTCCATCCCGCTGGCCATGGAGCGCCTGCTGGCGACCGGGGCCGCCAAGAGCGGGGACACCGCGCTACTGATCGGTTTCGGGGCGGGTCTCGCGTACGCCGCGACGGTCGTTACCCTCCCCTAGGCGAGATCCGGCCCCCGGGCCCTCTCCCGCAGAGCAGTTCCCTTAATCCAGTTCCACCGCACACCGCATTGCATAGAAGGAGCGCCACCATGGCCCACACCCAGGAGCAGATCCTCGAGGGTCTCGCCGAGATCGTCAACGAGATCGCCGGCATCCCGGTCGAGGACGTCCAGCTGGACAAGTCCTTCACCGACGACCTGGACGTCGACTCGCTCTCCATGGTCGAGGTCGTCGTCGCCGCCGAGGAGCGCTTCGACGTCAAGATCCCGGACGAGGACGTCAAGAACCTGAAGACCGTCGGTGACGCTGCCGGCTACATCCTGAAGCACCAGGCCTGATCCAGCGTTCGTCGCCACCCCGGCGGTGGCGTTCCAGCACCTCTACACGTGGAGACAGAATCCCTGTGAACTCGACCAATCGCACCGTGGTCGTCACCGGTATCGGCGCAACCACACCGCTGGGTGGCGACAGCGCATCGACCTGGGAAGGGCTGCTCGCCGGACGTTCCGGCGTCAAGGCCCTGGAAGGCGAGCGGTTCGCCGAACTGCCCGTCCGGATCGCCGCTCCCGCGGCGGTCGACCCCGAGGACGTCCTCCCCCGTCCCCTCGCCCGCAAGCTGGACCGCTCGGCGCAGCTCGCGCTGATCGCGGCCCGCGAGGCATGGGCGGACGCGGGGTACACGGCGAAGGCCGGCGAGGACACCGCGATCGCCCCCGAGCGGCTGGGCACGGTCATCGCCTCCGGCATCGGCGGCGTGCACACCCTGCTCGACCAGTACGACGTGCTCAAGGAGAAGGGCGCCCGCCGCGTCTCCCCGCACACCGTGCCGATGCTCATGCCCAACAGCCCGTCCGCGAACGTCGGCCTGGAGGTGAACGCCCAGGCGGGCGTGCACACCCCGGTCAGCGCCTGCGCGTCCGGCGCCGAGGCCATCGGCTACGCCGTCGAGATGATCCGCACCGGCCGTGCCGACGTGGTCGTCGCGGGCGGCACCGAGGCGGCCATCCACCCGCTGCCCGTCGCGGCCTTCGCCAGCATGATGGCGATGTCCAAGAACAACGACCACCCCCAGCAGGCCTCCCGCCCGTACGACAAGGACCGTGACGGCTTCGTCCTCGGCGAGGGCGCCGGCGTCGTGATCCTGGAGTCGGCCGAGCACGCCGCGCAGCGCGGTGCCCGGGTCTACTGCGAGGTGCTGGGCCAGGGCCTGTCCGCGGACAGCCACCACATCGCCCAGCCGGAGCCCACGGGCCGCGGCATCGCCGCCGCGCTGCAGAACCTGCTGGACTCCAGCGACCTCAAGCCGTCGGAGGTCGTGCACCTCAACGCGCACGCCACGTCCACCCCGCAGGGCGACCTCGCGGAGATCAAGGCGCTGCGCAAGGTCCTCGGCGACGACCTCGACCACGTCGCGGTCTCCGCGACCAAGTCGATGACGGGCCACCTGCTGGGCGGCGCGGGCGGCGTGGAGACGGTCGCCACCGTGCTGGCCCTGTACCACCGCCTGGCCCCGCCGACCATCAACGTCGACGCGCTCGACGAGGAGATCGACGCGGACGTCGTCCGCAACGAGCCGCGCCCCCTCCCGGAGGGCCCGATCGCCGCGATCAACAACTCCTTCGGCTTCGGCGGCCACAACGTGGTGCTGGCACTGCGTTCCGTCTGACGGAACCGAACCCCCGTGAGGCCCGGGCGGGCTGACGTTGCGTCAGCCCGCCCGGGCCTTTTACCGCCGCGCCCCCAGCGCGGGCGGATAGTCCCCCGTCAGCGACCGGTTGGCGATCACATACCCGTGCGGGTCGGGGAACAGCTCGACGGACCACGGCCCGACGAGCGAGTCCTCGCCCGTCAACGGCTCGATCCCGCCGGCCGGTTGCCCCGTCCGCATGTCCAGCGGCCGCACCGTCCCGTCCCCGCCCCCGTTCCGGGTCAGCACCGCCAGCCGCCCGTCGGGCCGCAGGGCGAGCGCGCTCACCTCGTCGTCGAAGTGCCGCGTCCACACCTGGTGCCCGTCGGCCAGGGCGTACGCGCCGACCGTGCGCGGGGCGGGATTCCAGTCCGGCGACACAGCGGTGACGAGGACGTCCCCGACGATCGCGGCCCGCGTCACGGGCCGTGCCGCGAAGCCGATGTAGTCCCGCGGGAGCGCCAGCGGGATCGCCGCCCGGCCGCGCCCCGCACCGTCGAACGGCAGCACCTTGCCGTCCACCGCGACGACGGCGGGCTCGGCGGACAGCACGTGGACCTCCTTGCCGGACGGCAGTGCGCCGCTCCAACTCTCCTTCCCCGTCCGGGCGTCCAGGGAGACCAGCCGCAAGGCATCGGTGCCGCACCGGTCGACAACCAGCGCCCGCGCCGCCGACGCACCGACTGCCGCGGCCCGGCACCCCTCCGGCTCCGGCCGCTTCCACCGCTCCGCGCCGTCACCGGCGGCGAGGCCGCGCACGGCCCCGTTCTCCGCGACCACGGCCGTCCCGTCGGCCAGCGCGATCCGTGCGTCCGCCGCCTTGATGACCGCCGGGTCCGCGTCCGTCGTGCGCTGCCAGACCGGCCGCCCGTCGGAGAGGTTCACCAACGCAACGGTGTCGCACGGCTTCAGGTAGCCGCCGAAGGCCACCAGTCCGGTGCCCCCGCTCGTCCGGTCGCTCATCGCGCACACGGACTCGCCCCCGGGCGCGGGCCGTTGCCAGCGCTGCGAGCCGTCGCGGGTGGCGTAGGCGGTGAGGGCGTTGCTGCGGACCTGGACGAGCGTGCTGCCGACGGCCCAGTTGCCGAGGGCCTCCGCGGTGTCCGGCCGGTCGCGGCCGGCGGACCACTGCAGGTCCAGCCGTCCGCCGGTCAGACCGTCGTAGAGCAGCCAGCCGGGCAGCAGGCCGACGAGCAGCCCCGCCGGGGCGAGGACGCCCCACACCTGCCGCCTCGGCCAGCCGCCTTTGCCGATGGCCCAGTTGACCGCGGCGAACAGGGCGAGGACGCCGCCGATGACGAAGAGGAACGCCAGACCCGTCCGGATCCCGGCCCCGGTCGGGCAGGCGCCGCCGGCGCAGCGCCCGCTGCCGGCGTAGTTGCGGACGACGAAGAGTACGGCCCAGCCGACGACGGCCCCGGCCAGCGCCACCATGACCGCTTTGGCCACGCGTATGCGGCTTTCTGCTTCCCCCGAAGTGTTCACGGGGGTGAATCTAGTCCTCGAAACTGGCGAAGTAAGAGGCGGCCATGTCCTCGTCCCCGTGCCCCTGTTCCGTGGCGCGGCGGAACCGCTCGGCGCCGGCCGCGGCCACGTCCAGGCGCACCCCGGCGGCCTCGCCGGCCGCGACGATCAGGCGGGCGTCCTTCTCGGCCGTGACGGTCGAGAAGCTGGGCGGGGTGAGCCTGCCGTCGAGCAGGATGCCCGCCTTGGCGCGCAGGTAGCCCATGTCGAGCGGGCCGCCCTCCAGGGCGTCGAGGAAGCCCTGCGGGTCCACGCCGAGCCCCTTGGCCAGGGCGAGCGCCTCGGCGGTGCCGTGGGTGACGGTCAGGACCCAGCTGTTGAGGACGAGCTTGAGCCGGCTGGCCGCGCCGCCGGCGGCGTCCTCGCCGACCCAGAGCGTGCGGGCGCCGATGGCGTCGAAGACGGGGGCGAGCGTGCCGCGCACCGATGCGGGCCCCGAGGCCAGCACGGTCAGCGTGCCCTGCTCGGCGGGCTGCTTGCTGCCCAGGACCGGGGAGTCGACGAGGACGAGGCCGTGTTCGCGGGCGAAGGCGGCGAGGGCGTCCAGCCCGTCGATCCCGGCGGTGGTGGTCTGGGCCCACACCGTGCCGGGGCCCAGCCCCGGTGCGGCGGCGCGCATGACGTCGAGCGCGGCGGGTCCGTCGTGGAGCATGGTGAGGACGACGCCGGCGCCGCGGACGGCCTCGGCGGGACTGCCGACGACGGTCACGCCGTCGGCGGCGAGCGGCTCGGCCTTGTCGCGGGAGCGGTTCCAGGCGCGCACGTCCAGCCCGGCCCGAGCGAGATTGCGGGCCATGGGCCCGCCCATGATGCCGGTACCGAGCACGGCGACGGTGATCTGAGTCATGCCCCAGACGCTAGGCGCTGGAGTGCACTCCGACGCAAGACCGCGCCGCGCAACGCGCCCCGCAGGGGCGAGGCCTCACACCACCTGGTGCAGCCACCTCACCGGCGCCCCCTCACCGGCATGGCGAAACGGCTCCAACTCGTCGTCCCACGGCTTCCCCAGCAGCTTGGCGATCTCCGCGTCGAGCTCCGTCTCGCCCCGCCCGGCCCGCGCCAGCGCGGCCCGCAGCCGGTCCTCGGGGACGAGGATGTCGCCGTGGATGCCGGTCACTGCGTGGAAGATGCCCAGTTCGGGGGTGGAGCTGTAGCGCTCGCCCTCGGCGGTGGCGCAGGGTTCCGCGGTGACCTCGAAGCGCAGCAGGTGCCAGCCGCGCAGGGCGGAGGCGAGCTTGGAGGCGGTGCCGGCCTGGCCCTGCCAGGAGAGTTCGGTGCGCCAGGTGCCGGGGGCGGCGGGCTGCCGGATCCAGTCGAGCGTGACGCGCACGCCGAGGACGCCCGCGACGGCCCATTCGACGTGCGGGCACAGCGCGCGGGGTGCGGAGTGCACATACAGGACTCCACGTGTCGTCACCGGGACCTCCAGTGCGGTTCGCTCGCGAGGTTACCAACAGTAAACACCATCGGGAGCAAATCTCCTGAAAAGGGGCAGAATGTGACGTGTTGTGACTCGGTACTGCAAGAGGGCGAACATCCCGGACACGCCGGCCACCCGCTCGGGGGAAAAGCTATCGTGCGCGCCCCACTCCCGGGTGACGTACCGTCGGTCCCGGACAGATATCACCCGGCCGGAGGGGAACGACCATGCCGCCCACCTGGGGCCGAAGCCGATCCATGGCCCGGCGGGCGGCCGCGGCCGCCGCCTGCGCGGCCCTGCTGCTGCCCGCCCTCGCGGGCTGCGACAGCGGCGGGAGCGAGGAGAAGAGCAGCCGCGCCTCGGCGAAGCCCGAACCGAGCCCCCGCCCGGTCTGGAACACCCGCCCCGCGTCGATCGCCTCGCTCGGCGACTCCATCACGCGCGGCTTCGACGCCTGCTCGGTGCTGGCCGACTGCCCCGAGGTCTCCTGGGCCACCGGCACCCAGGTCGACAGCCTGGCCCGGCGGCTGCTGGCCTCCCCGGAGACCAGCAGCTGGAACTTCGCGAAGACCGGTGCCCGGGCGGCCGACCTGCCCCGCCAGATGCAGGCCGCGATCGCGCAGAAGCCGGAGCTCGTCACCGTGCTGATCGGTGCGAACGACGCCTGCCGGCCCGGCGTGGAGGACATGACCTCCGCCGATCAGTTCCGTGTCCACGTCGAGACGGCGGTGAAGGAACTGCGGCGTTCCCTGCCCAAGAGCCAGCTGTACATGGCCGGGATCCCGGACCTGAAGCGGCTGTGGGCGGAGGGGCGCAAGGATCCGCTCGGCAAGCAGGTGTGGAAGCTCGCCTCGGTGTGCCCGTCGATGCTCCACGACGCCGACGCCCAGGACGCGGCCTCCGACGAGCGGCGCGCCCAGGTCGACCAGCGCGTCGGGGAGTACAACGCCGTCATGAAGGACGTGTGCAGCCGCGACGAGCTCTGCCGCTACGACGACTCGGTGCACGGCTACGCCTTCACCGGCGAGCAGCTCAGCCAGTGGGACTGGTTCCACCCCAGCCGGCAGGGCCAGCAGACGCTGGCGGACATGGCCTACAAGGCCGTCACGGCCAAGCAGTGAAGAAGAGGGGCGGGGCCTGTCAGGTCGGCCCCGCCCCCGTCCGTCAGCGCACCCGCCACGGTGCGCTCAGGCGGCGGTCGGCGATGCTGCGGCCCGCCTCGACCGTGCAAGCGCCGGGGATGCGCCGCCAGGCGGACGTCCCCTCGTCCCACACCGCGAAGGCACGGGGGTCCAGCGCGACCACCGCCTCCGCCGTGCCGCCCGGCTCCGCCTCCACCGAGGCGAAGCCGGCCAGGCGCAGGGCCGGGCGTTCCACCCCGCCGTCCGGTGCGTCGCACGGGACGGCGAGATAGATCTGGACCACCTCACGGCCCGGGCGGCCGCCGACGTTGCGGACGCGTACGGTGGCGCGGACGTCCGTACCCTCGCTGCCTTCGCCTCGGACGTCCAACGCCTCGTACGACCAGTCGGTGTAGCCCAGGCCGTGGCCGAAGGCGTACGCGGGAGCCGTGTGCGCCTTCTGCCATGCACGGTAGCCGATGAACACTCCCTCTTCATAAGCCAGTTCACCCTTGTCGGGGACAACGCGCGTGACGGGGGCGTCCGCGAGGGCCGCGGGCCAGGTGGTGGGCAGCCGGCCGCCCGGCTCGTGGGTGCCGAGCAGCACGTCGGCGAGGGCCGCTCGTGCAGGGAGTGGGCGGGGATCCTGTTGTCGACCGTCAACTTCTCGGCCCTGAAGGCCGAGCTTGTTGGCTCGGTCGGTGGGGCGTTGATTGCAAGTGGAGCGCGGCTGGCTGTCGCGTGGTCCCCTGCGTCCTGTCCTACCGTGCGGTAGGGCTGGGGCGGTTGACTGCGCCCCGCTGCCACGCGGTTTCGCCGCGGTGGGCGATGTTGCGGGAGCCGTTGTGGTCCGCGTGCATGACCGCTCCGCAGGAGCGGCAGGCGAACCGTGCCTGGGTGATCCGGTTGGTGCGGTGGGTGTGCTTGCACTCGGAGCACTGGCGGGAGGTGTTGCGGGGGTCGACGAAGACCACCGGTACACCCGCCCGCCGGGCCTTGTACACGATGAATGCACCGAGCTGGGCGAACGCCCACGAGTTCAGCCGGGACCGCTGGTCTTTCCTGGCCGTGACCCTCTGCCGGATGCCGCCCAGGTCTTCCAGGGCGATCCCGCGCGAGGTGCGTTCAGCGGTCGCAACAAGCTGTTTGGCGATGATGTGGTTGGTGTTGGCGGCGTGCCGGGCTTCCCGGCGGCGGAGGCGCTTCAAGACACGCTTGGCGGACTTGGTGCGCTTCTTCTGGAGCTTGGCCCGCAGGTCGCGGTGGCGTCGGCGGTACCGGTTCAGGCGGTGTCCGGCGAATACGGTGCCGTCGCTGGTGGTGGCGATGTTGACGATGCCCAAATCCACGCCGAGAAACCCGCCCGGCTCGTACGGCTCAGGCTCCGGCACCTCGATGGTGGCCTGGCGCGCAAGGTCGCCGCCAGCGCATCCGCGTCATGAGCGGACACAGGCAACAACTTCACCTGCGCGATAATCTTCACGCAGAACACGCTAGAGATTTCACGGGAGTTGAACAACCTGAGGCCAAGCATTCCGAAGCGATGCCGCGGCGCAAGGCTCAGGAGCCGATTCCTCCCGGGGCTGAAGCCCCGGGCCGCCCCGGCAGAATCCGGTGAAACGGTCGGTCTCGGCGTCGTTGGCCGTGAAGTGCTTGACGGTCGCGGCGACGCCGCCGTCCTGGACGCCGCGGACGTAGGCGGTGCCGATCTCGCCGGTCATGTACGGGTCCTCGCTGTACGCCTCGAAGTGGCGGCCGCCGAGCGGGGAGCGGTGGAGGTTGACGGTCGGCGCGAGGAGCACGTGCACGCCCTTGCGCCGGGCCTCCCCGGCCAGCACCCGGCCCGCGCGGCGGGCCAGTTCCGGCGACCAGGCGGCGGCGAGGGCGGTGGGGCTGGGGAGGGCGAGGGAGGGGTTGTCGGCGGTCCAGCGGGTGCCGCGGACGCCGACGGGCCCGTCGGACATCGCCAGGGAGCGCAGCCCGGCCGCCGGGACGGCGGGCAGGGGCCACAGGTCCTGCCCGGCGAGAAGCCGGGCCTTGGTATCGAGGTCGAGGGAGCGGAGGGCAGATTCGATGACGTCTTCGTTACGGTCGTCGCCATGCGTCATGAGGTCATCGTGACGCGGGTCAGCCGGAGTTGCTCCCCTTGAAGACCTCGATCAGGCTGGTGAAGCTGTCGCCGGGGCGGCCGGCGGCGAGGCCGCGCCGGAAGACGTCCCGCACGGCGGCGGGGAGCGCGGCGTCGATCCCGGAGTCCCGGGTGGTGCGGACGATGTGGTCGACGCCCGCCGCGCACATGGCGAGCCTGTCGACGTCGCCGGGGTGCTCGCCCTTGTCGATCCGCGGCGAGTAGAACGCGAGGAACCCGGGGAGCGAGGCCACGGTGGAGGTGGCGTAGGGCAGGAACTCCCCGGCGGAGATGCCGTTCGCATCGGCGACGGCGAGGGCGTGGAGCCAACTCGTCATGGAGGCCCAGAAGATGTCCATCTGGAGCTGGTAGTACAGCGCCGCCAGGCCCGGGTCCTCGCCGCGGTAGTCGGTGGCGGTCAGCACCTGCAGGGTGGCCGCGTGGGCCTCGAAGACCTCCTCGGGGCCGCTGTAAAAGGTCGCGGACTCCTCCGGCCTGCCGATGCCGGAGGGCGCGACCTGGACCCCGCCGGTGAGGTGCCGGGCGCCGTGCCCGTCCGCCCACGCGGCCGCCTCGCGGGCCTTCGCGGGCGTGTCCGAGCTGAGGTTGACGAGGACGCGGCCGGCGAGGGCGGACGTGACGGGTTCCAGGACGGCGTACATCGCGTCGTAGTCGGTGAGACTGAGGACCACCAACTCGTTGGCGGCCAGGGCCTCTTCGACGGTTGCGGCGCGGGTGGCGCCCTCCGCCGCCAGCTCCTCGGCGCGGGCGGCGGTCCGGTTCCACACGGTCACAGGGTGACCGTGTGCCAGGAAGGCGCGTGCCATGGCCTGCCCCATGGGGCCGAGGCCGATGACGGTGACGGACTGCTTGTTCGTGCTGCTGTTGCTCGCGGTGCTCACGAAGACCCCCTCTAGAACGAACGCTCTATCCAGGAAAGAAGCTAGCACACCCCTAGAACGAACGCTCTACTCAATTCCGCTAGGCTGACGCCGTGAAGACGAACGCAGAGCAGGAGGACACCGCCCTCAGCACCCGCGAGCGGGTGGTCCGCGCCGCCTCGCATCTGATGCAGCGCCAGGGATACGACGGCACCGGCATCAAGCAGATCGCCCAGGAAGCCGGCGCCACGCTCGGCTCCGTCTATCACTTCTTCCCGGGCGGGAAGCAGGAACTGGCCGTCGCGGCCGTGCGCTACGGCGACGTGGAGTTCGCGGACATCCTGCGCGAGGTGCTGCACAGCAACGAGGACCCGGCACAGGCGGTCATCGCCTGCACACGGGTCCTCGCGGAGGGGCTGCGCGCGTCCGACTGGACCGACGGCTGCCCCGTCACGGCCGCCGCCCTCGGCTCGGCCGGCCGCGCCCCCGGCATCCAACAGGCCGCGGCCGAAGCGTTCGCCAACTGGCGGGACATCGCGGCGGAGGCGCTGCACCGCGCGGGCGTCGGCGAGGCCGACGCCCGCGACCTGGGATGGACGGTCATCAACACGCTGGAGGGCGCGGAGTTCGCTGCACAGGCGTCACAGAGCGACGAGCCGCTGCGGATCGCCGGGGAGCACCTGGCGCGGCTGATCAGGTCGTACCGGGCGACCTGACGCCGGTCAGGCGGAGTTGCCCCTTCCGAGGAGGGCGGCGGCGAGGACGGACGTGCCGAGCAGCACGCCCACCACGCACCAGAGAGCGACCGAGAAGCCGTGGACCGTGGCCTCGGCCGGGGTGCCCGCGAAGGCGGCGGCGCTCGTGGCGGCGACGGTGTTGAGGACGGAGGTGCCGATGGCGCCGCCCATCTGCATGGACGTGCTCACCATGGCCGAGGTGACCCCGGCGTCCCGGGGCTCTACGCCGGCGGTGGCGGTGGCCATGGCCGTCATGTTGACGGCGCCCATGCCCAGGCCGGTGAGGACGAGGCCGGGGAGCACCCCGGTCGTGTACGAGGAGTCGACCCGGATCTGGGCCAGGACGCACATCCCCGCGGCGGCCAGCAGCAGCCCCGGCACCACGATCAGCCGCGGCGGGACGCGCGGTGCCAGGCGGGCGGCGATCTGGGTGGAGCTCAGGATCATGCAGGCGGTCAGGGGAAGGAAGGCGAGGCCGGTCCGGACCGCCGAGAAGCCGAGGACGACCTGCAGGTAGTAGGTCATGAAGAGGAACAGGCCGAACATGGCGACCGGCGCGAGCCCGGCCGTGAGGAACGCCCCGGCCCGGCGGCGGTGCAGCACGATCCGCAGCGGCAGCAGCGGTTCGGGGATCCGGGCCTGCCGGACGACGAACGCGACGAGCAGGACGGCACCGCCGAGGAAGAGACCGAGCACCGCGCCGTCCCGCCAGCCGCGCGACTCGGCCTCGGCGGCGCCGTACACGACCGCGGCCATGCCGCCGGCACCGAGTGCGGCCCCGGCCACGTCGAGTCGGCCCCGGCCGGCGCCCGGGACGGCCGGCTCGTCCAGCACCGTCAACGCCCCGGCCAGCACGAGGAGGACGACCGGCACGCCGACGTACATGCACCAGCGCCAGTCCAGGTACTCGGTGAGCATGCCGCCCGCTATCAGCCCGCACGCCGAGCCCGCACCGGCGATGGCGCCGAAGACGCCGAACGCCTTGCCGCGCTCCTTCGGGTCGGTGAACGTCGTGGTCAGCAGCGACATCGCGGCGGGCGTGAGCAGCGCGGCGCACGCGCCCTGCAGGGCGCGCCCCGCGAACAGCATGCCGGGCGCGGTGGCGGCACCGCCGACGGCGGAGGCCAGGCCGAAGCCGGCCACCCCCGCGACGAACGCGCGCTTGCGGCCGAGGAGATCGGCGATCCGGCCGCCGAGAAGGAGCAGCCCGCCGTAGGCGAGGGAGTAGGAGGTGATGGCCCACTGCCTGCTGCCGTCGCCCATGTGCAGGGCCTTCTGCGCGGAGGGGAGGGCGATGTTGACGACGGTGCCGTCGAGGAGGATGAGCAGTTGGGCCAGCCCGAGAACGGCCAGGCCCCACCAGCGCCTTGAGGACGAGGGCGGGGCCTGCTGCGCCGTGACGGCGGTTGCGGATGTGGTGGTTGCGCGGGTCATGACGGGAACCGTAGGACCTCAACATTGCTTGAGGTCAAGGACGGACCGTCATGCGTGCTGCGCCTCAGGCCCCGCCCATGGCCTTGGCCGCGGCCTGGGCCGCTTCGGCGGCGCTGATGCCGATGCCGGCCGTCTCGGCCGCCTTGGCCGCGGCTGCGGCCGTCTCGGCGTCGCCGGCCTGGTGGGCGAGCTGAGCGGCGTCGTGCGCGATGGCGTCCGTCGCGCCGGAGTTCGTGCCGGGGACGTAGCTGGTGGTGCCGTCGCTGTGGCCGTAGGCCGTGTTGGGCGGGGTGTTGAAGTTGTTGCCGTCGATGACGTGGCCGCGGTTGCCGTTGATGGTGAGGCTGCCCCCGTCCCCGCGCTGGGCGTGGGCCCCGTCCATGTTGCCGCTCCAGCTGTTGCCGGTCGCGATGTGACCCTCGCCGCTGTGGTCGATGGTGCCGGTGGTCTGGCTGTGCACCGGTCCGTGGTCGGCGTTGCCGGCGGTGACGTGACCGTGGCCGTTGTGGTGGATGTCGACGTTCACGGAGCCGTCGGTGTTGTCGCCGACGCTGACGTTGCCCCGGCCGTTGTGGGTGACGTTGCCGGTGACGTCGCCGTTCCGGTTGTTGCCGACGTTCACGTCGCCCTGGCCGTTGTGCGTGACGGTGCCGTCGCCCCGGCCGCTGGTCGTCACGTCACCCCGGCCGTTGTGGGTGACGTCGCCCGTGCCGTTGTGGGTCACGTTGCCGGTGCCGTGGTGGGTGACATCGCCGTTGCCGTTGTGGATGACGTCGCCGTTGCCGTGGTGGACGACGTTGCCGTCGCCGTTGTGCGTGACGGTGCCGTCGCCGTGGTAGTGGACGTCGCCGTTGCCGTCCTGGGTATGGCCGTTGGAGCCGTGCTGGGTGTTGCCGGTGCTGCCCTGCTGGCCGTGGTTCCCGCCGTCGTGCTGGGTGTTGCTCCCGTGGCCCCCATGACCCCCGTGGCTGCCGATGCCGGCCCCGACAGCACCGACACCCGCGGCGACGGAGCCGGCCCCGACGCCGACTCCGGCGTCGACGCCGGCTTCTCCCGCGCCGACACCTGCCGCTCCGGTGCCGACGGCGCTGCCCGCGTCGGTGACGCCGTCGCCGTGCGCACCGTTGCCGTGGGGGTTCTTCGCTCCCTGCGAGTCGTTGCCGCCGTGCCCGTTCTTCCCGCCCTTCGCACCGTCGCCCTCGTGCGTGGTCGTGCTGCCGTGCGGGTCGTTACCACCGGGGTCACTACCACCGGCGGTCTTCGAACCCTGCGAGCCGTTACCGCCGTGCGGGGTCTTGCCGCCCTTCGGCTCGTTCACACCCTGGGAAGTCGTGCTGCCGTGCGGGTCGTTACCGCCCGGGTCACTGCCACCGGCGGTCTTCGAACCCTGCGAGCCCTTGCCACTGTGCCCGCTCTTCCCGCCCTTCGCACCGTCGCCCTCGTGCGTGGTCGTGCTGCCGTGCGGGTCGTTACCACCCGGATCGCTGCCACCCGTGGTCTCCGACCCCTGCGAGCCGTTGCCACCGTGGGTGGTCCTCGTGCCGTGCGGCTCGTGGCCCCCGTGGACGGTCTTGCCGCCCTGCGCGTCGGTTCCGCTGTGGGGGCCCTCCGTGACCTGCGGCTCCTTGCCGCCGTGGGTGGTCTTGCCGGTGTGGCCGCCTTCGGCCCGGCCGTCGTTCGAGCTGCCGTCGCCGAGCCGCTGCCCCTGGCCGGGGAAGCGGCTGCCCTGCGAGCTGCCGCTCTCCGTGCCGTGGGAGCCCTGGCCGGCGTGGTGGCTGCCGGAGTCGCCGTTGGCCTCGTGGTGGCCGTTCGCCGACTGCCCCCTGCCGGAGAAGGGGCGGAACCCCTCCTCGCTGCTGCCGCTGGCACCGCCCCGGCTGCCGGAGTGCTCGTGTTCACTGCCGGGCTCCACCACCTGGGTGCCCGAGCCGCGACCGCCGGATCCGTGAGGGGCGGTGTGCTGGCCCGCTGCCTGCGCCTGGGCGACGCCGAGGCCGCCGACGGCCGTCGCGGCCATCGCCGCCGTGACGAAGGCATGCTTGGCGTGACGCTTGATGTTCATGACGTGCGACTTTCCGTTCAGGGCGCCGGAACCCCGCAGGGTTCCGGCTGACTTGCCGGAAGCCAACTACGCCGATGTTGGCAAAGGGTTGCAGAAAGATGGAACGACGGGAAACGGCAGGCGATGGCCAAGATCGCCTGCCGTCCGCCTCCCGCCTACGTGACGAAGTCGACGTCGATGACCTGATAGAACGCGTTGCCCGTGTCGGCGACCTCCCACACGGCGAGGATCACCTGGTACCCGTGCCGCTCGGGCAGGGTGACGGTGTGCCGCGTCGGGCTCTCCGGCCTGAGGCCGTCGCACGTCCAGTAGGGCCGGCAGGCGAGCTGGACCTGGTGGAACGGCTTGTCCTCGAACTGCGCCCGGGACAGCGGGGCGTTCGGGCTCCAGTCGGCTCTGGTGATGAAGTAGTTCCAGCGCCGGGTTCTGTGCGTCTCGGTGAACCGCCAGACGAATTCCTGCGTCCCGCCGGAGGTCACCGGCGTCTTGAACCAGTCCGTGTGCGGCTCGTCGAGGAGCGCCGAGTGGGGACGCCCGGCGCTGGCGAGCTCCCCGTCCTCGGGCGGGATCCGGTTGGGGGTGTCGTCGGGGGCGTAGGGGTCGGGCAGCCCGCCCTTGCTCTGCGGGAAGAACTTGCCGGCTTCCAGGTCGTTGGCGCGCCAGTCGTTGAGGTAGATCGCGGCTCGTGACCGCGGTTCGATGACCAGACCGTGGCGGGGCGTCCCGCCGTAGTTGCTCATGACATCTCCTCGCGAGGGATCGCAGGGCATTGATCGCTGATCGCTGATCGCCGGTGACCTGCCCAACTCCCCTTCCTTTAAATGGACATGGAGGACTCTTTACCCAATGGGGTGAATAGTGCGCCCGGCAGCCGGTCTCACCCCTGCCTACTCCGTCCGGTCCCGCTCCGCCCGCAGGCCGACGCCCAGGATGCCCTCCCAGTCGGTGAGTTCCTCCACCAGCGGGTGCGTGGGCCCCTTGCCCTCCAGCGACAGGACCACGCCCGCCTCCTTGACCTTGCCGTGGCCGTTCCGGTCGTGGCACTCGGCGTCGATCTGGACGTCCGTGACCTGGAAGCCGTTCCTGGTGCACAGCTCCAGGACCCGGCCCAGCAGGCCGCGGCGGGTCCGGTAGGACAGCCGCAGCTCGACGCGCTGGGCCACCGGGGCGCTCGTCGCCAGGCGGCGGGTCACCAGGGGGAAGCCGCGCACCACCAGGAAGTGGACGAGGGTCGCGGCGGCGCCGAGGAGCGGCAGTCCGCCGCCGCAGGACATGCCGACGGCGCAGGTCAGCCAGATCGTGGCGGCCGTGGTCAGGCCGCGTACCGCGTCGCGGCGGACGAAGATGAGGCCGCCGCCGATGAAGCCGATGCCGGAGACGATCTGTGCGGCGACCCGCGAGGGGTCCACGCTGTAGCCGTCGAGGCCGACCACGGAGCCGAAGCCGTGGATGGAGACCTCCATGAACAGCGCGCTGCCCACGCCGACGAGGGTGTGCGTGCGCAGCCCCGCGCTCTTCTGATGTAACTCGCGTTCCAGGCCGATCAGCGAGGACAGCAGAAGCGCTATCGACAACTCGGTGAACTGACGGGCCCCTTGGCCGGTGCCGAGGACGAAGAGCGGGGCGGGGCCGTGCGCGACTATGGGGAGCATGGCGTCGATTGTGGCCGGAAATCCACTGGCCGAAAAGGGGTGTTGGCCACCCTCTACCATCCATGCGCTCCCAGTGGTTTCCTCCTGCACCATGAGACTCACTGGGAAAACCGCGATCGCCCTGCTGGCCTGCGCCCCGCTGACCCTGTCCGCACTGTCCACGCTGTCCGTCCCGGCCGCCGCCGCGCAGCGGACCCCCGTCCCGCCCACCGTCGAGGAACAGCGCCTCGACGGCCCGGTCCCGCAGGAGATCCTGCGCCGCAGCGGCTTCGACGACGTCGCGCCCTCCTTCGCCCGCGCCCTCGCGCGCACCCGCAGCACCGCCCAGGCGGAACGCCTCGCCGTCACCGACGGCCGGCGGCTGTGGCGCCGGGCCACGGACCGCGTCCAGGGCCGCGGCCCGGCCCGCGGCGACCTGAGCCGGGACGACGACCGCCCGCTGTACTGGGCGCGGCTGGGGATGACGCGCGCGCTGCGCGAGTGGCGGCCGGCGTTCCCGCTGCCGGAGCGGGAACGGAACGTGCTGATAGGGAAGGTCGAGCGCGGCTCGCGCGGCCAGGACTCGATCGACCTGCCGGCGGGTCGGTCCATGAAGCGCGTGCTGATCACGGGCTTCGACCCGTTCCAGCTCGACGCGGACGTGCGCCGCTCGAACCCGTCGGGCGCGGCGGCCCTGGCCCTGGACGGCACGACCGTCGACACCCCGTCCGGGCCCGCCCGCATCGAGGCGGCCCTCTTCCCCGTGCGCTGGGACGACTTCGCGGCCGGGGTCGTGGAGCGGACCCTGCTCCCGTACTTCCGCCCGGGCCCGCACCGGGTGGACTGGTTCACCACGATCAGCCAGGGCCGTCCGGGCCGCTTCGACGTGGAGCGCACCAACGGCGCGTGGCGCGGCGGCTATCCGGACAACGTCCGCGTCTCCCGCACGGAGACGGTCCCCGTCCCTCCCGGCGTGCCGACCGTGCACCCGCAGCCGCAGTGGACGTCCACCACGCTCCCGTACGCGGCGATCACGGCGGCGCGGACGGGCCCGTTCCCCGTCTACGACCACACGGCCGTGACCGAGATCCCGGCCGGGGGAACGGCCCCCGTCGACCGTCCGGACGGCCCGACGCCGGGGTCGGCGGCCCGCGCGGGCGGTGGCGGCGACTACCTCTCGAACGAGATCGCCTACCGGGCGACGCTGCTGCGGGACGCGCTGCACCTGCGGGTGCCAGGCGGCCATCTGCACACGCCGGTGCTGGAGTTCGGGAAGGACAACACGGACAAGGTGACCGATCCCGACTTCGTCCGGAACCGGACAGCGATCACGGCCCAGGTGAGGGAGGTCATCAGGGCGGGTCTGGCAGCGGCGAACCCGCCTCGGTCATGATGGGCGGATGATCATAGCTGCAGCGCAGTTCACGGCCCGGCCGTGCGACGTGGAAGCCAATGCGGCCCGGATGGCCTCCTTCGTGACGGAGGCCGCGGAGCAGGGCGCTTCGCTGGTCGTCTTCGGGGAACTGGCCGTCACGGGGTACGAACTGGAGGCGGTCGCCGCCGACCCCGAGCGGCTGACCCTGGGCCCGGACGACCCGCGGCTCGCGCCGGTGCGGGAGGCGTGCCGGGCCGCAGGGGTCGCGGCGGTCGTCAACTGCCCTGGCCCGGGCCTCACGATCAGCTCGTACGTGTACGGGCCGGACGGCGCGCTCCTGGCGCACTACGACAAGCAGCACGTGACCGAAACCGAGCTCGCGGCCGGCTTCGCGCCGGGGGCGAAGGACGGCCGGTTCGTCCTGGACGGCGTCCGGTTCGGCCTGGCGATCTGCTACGACGCCCATTTCCCGGACCTGGCCGAGCGGGCCGCGGCCGACAAGTGCACGGTGCTGCTGGCGAGTTCGCTCTACGGGCAGCGGGGCCCCGCGGAGCGGATGACGGTCTTCCCGGCGCTGGCCAAGGACAACGGCCTGTCCGTCCTGCTGGCCAACCACACAGGCCCCGCGGGCCCGTACGAGGCGTGCGGGCTCAGCGGGGTGTGGGGGCCGGACGGGACGATCCTGGCGGAACTGGGGGCCGGGGAGGGGCTGGTGCGGGCGGAGCTTCCGCTGCCCTGAACCGCCCCTCCCCCGCGGCGCCTAGCGAACCGCCAGCGACACCTCGATGTTGCCCCGCGTCGCGTTCGAGTACGGGCACACCTGGTGCGCCTTCTCGACCAGGGCGAGGGCCGTGGCACCGTCCACGTTCGGGATGTGCGCCGAGATGGCCACCTTCAGGCCGAAGCCGCCGTCCGGCGTCTTGCCGATGCCGACCTCGGCCGTGACGGTCGAGCCGGAGATGTCGGCCTTCTCCTGACGGGCCACGACGCCCAGCGCGCCCTGGAAGCACGCGCTGTAGCCGGCGGCGAACAGCTGCTCCGGGTTGGTGCCGCTGCCGCTGCCGCCGAGCTCCTTCGGCGGGTTGACGACGACGTCGAGCTTGCCGTCGTCGCTGGCGACACGGCCGTCGCGGCCGTTCTCGGCGGTGGCGACGGCGGTGTAGGCGACGTCAACGGGCTGAACAGACATAACAGAAACCTTTCTTGGAACCGGAGTCCGGCTCAGAGCTCAGAGACTGACGATCATCTTGCCGGTGTTGTCACCGCGCAGCAGGCCGAGGAAGGCGTCGCCCATGTTCTCGATGCCCTCGACGACCGTCGCCCGGGTCGTGAGCTCGCCGGAGCGCACCCAGCCGCCGACCTCCTTGAAGAACTGCGGGCGCAGCGCGTCGTGGTCGGAGACGATCATGCCCTGCAGGCGCAGCCGCTTGCCGATGACCTGGACGAGGTTGCGCGGGCCGGGGGCCGCCTCCGTGTCGTTGTACTGGGAGATCGCGCCGCACAGCACGGCGCGGCCGTGCTGGTTCAGGACGGAGATCGCGGCCTCGAGGTGCTCGCCGCCGACATTGTCGAAGTAGACGTCGATGCCGCCGGGGGCGGCCGCCTTCAGCTGCTCCAGGACCGGGCCGTCCTTGTAGTTGAAGGCCGCGTCGAAGCCGAGCTCCTCGGTGAGGTAGCGGACCTTCTCCGCCGAGCCGGCGCTGCCGATCACCCGCGAGGCGCCCTTGAGCTTCGCGATCTGGCCGACCATGCTGCCGACCGCGCCGGCCGCGCCGGAGACGAAGACGACGTCGCCCTCCTTGAACGAGCCGACCTCCAGCAGGCCCGCGTAGGCGGTCATGCCGGGCATGCCCATCACGCCCAGGTAGGTGGCGAGCGGGGCGGCCTCCCCGTCGACCTTGACGGCGCGGTGCGCGTCGACCAGCGCGTACTCGCGCCAGCCGAGGCCGTGCAGCACGTGGTCACCGGGCGCGAAGCCGTCGGCACGGGAGGCGACGACCTCGCCGACCGCGCCGCCGTCCATGGGGCGGTCGAGCTGGAAGGGCGGAACGTACGACTTGGTGTCGTTCATCCGGCCGCGCATGTACGGGTCGACCGAGAGGTGCAGGTTGCGGACGACGATCTGGCCCTCGCCGGGCTCGGGTACCGTCGTCTCGCGCAGGGCGAAGTCCTCGGGCTTCGGCCAGCCCTGCGGGCGGGCGACGAGGTGCCATTCACGGCTGGTGGCGGGCAGTGCGGACGACATGGACGAGCCTCCTAAAGCTTCACTTCCTGAAACAACCATGCTCCTCGATATTTCATGTTGTCAAGCAAAGGAGTAGCCTGTCCCCATGACGCGCCACAGCCACGACTCCACCGCCCCCGCCGACGCCCTCACCGTCGAGGTGGTCGAACTCATCGGGACGGTCGTGGCGCGGTACCACGAGGAGTACGAGCACGCCGCCGCCCAGCACTCGCTGACCGGCGCCCAGGCCCGCGTCCTGGCCCTGCTCTCGCGCGAGCCGCTGCCCATGCGGCGGATCGCCCAGCAGCTGAAGTGCGAGCCGTCCAACGTCACCGGCATCGTGGACCGGCTGGAGGCCCGCGGCCTGGTGGAGCGGCGGCCCGACCCCGACGACCGCCGCGTGAAGCTCGCCGCCGTCACGGAGGAGGGGCGCGCGACCGCGGCACGACTGCGGGCGTCGTTGCACTTCGCGCGCGAGCCGTTGGCCGAGCTGTCCGCTGCCGAGCGGGCGTCCCTGCGGGACCTGCTGAAGCGGATGCTGGGCGCCCCGTAAGGGGCGCGGGGAACTGCGCGAGCAACCACGACGCGCCCGCAGTCGACTCCTCGGGGCTTCGCCCCGGACCCACCGGGTGGTGCGTCGGCTGCAGGCCGTCGGTGGCCGATCGCGCAGTTCCCCGCGCCCCTTACGGGGCGCCCGGCTACGGGGCGCCCATGGTCAGCGTCGCCGTGGCGGCCACCGTGCCCAGCCTCGGCATGTCCAGCGTCACCGACGCCCGGTGCTCCTCCGCCGTCATCGCGCTCATCGCGTCCTCGACGAAGACCAGCTCGTAGCCGTGGTCGGCCGCGGCCCGCGCCGTCGACTCCACGCCGAGGTTGGTGGCGATCCCGGCGAGGACCAGGGTGCGCACGCCCAGCCCGCGCAGCCGGTCGTCCAGGCCGGTGCCGTGGAAGGCGCCGACCGTCCGCTTCACGATCTCGATGTCGCCCGGCTCGGCGACCCCGGGGAGCAGCCCGCTGCCGGGCGGCTGTTCGGGCACGCCGGGCCGCTCGACCCGCACGGCCACCACCGGCGCCCCCGCCTTGCGGAACGCACGCGCCAACTCCATCGCCCTTCCGGCCACTTCGTCACCGCTGTGCGGGGCGAGGGGCAACGCCACGATGCGTTCCATGAGGTCGACGAGGACGAGGGCAGAGCGCTGGGGGTCGATTTCCGTCATGGCCAGACCGTACCCGCCGGGCACCCGGCCCGGGCGGCCTCCCGGCCAGCTCCCGGCCGACGGCAGGTAAAGGTTGCGCGAAACGGCATGCGCACGAGGGGACTTCAGGCTCCTTGCCCCACAACTCCCGGATCCTTGGGGATCCTTACGATTCCGGTCACCGGGTCCGACCGGATCGGGTACCAGGGGGGCTGGTGGTGCGCCACCATGAACCCCATGAGCACAGTCCCCGAGCCCTTCGGCCCGCTGGAGTTCCAGCTCGTCCTGCTGCGCCGGATGGCCGACCACCAGCCGGAACTGGTCGAGGACGCCCTGCGCGAGCTGGGCGTCGACCGGTCCGCGATGCGCGAGGCCAACCGCCGCTGGCAGGCCATGCTGCACTCCCCCCGGCGCCGCGCGGCCGGCCCCCGCTACCGCTCCGTGCTCGGCCCGCCCGAGAGCGTGGCCACGCGCACCGTCGGCGACCTCGCCTTCGAGGCCCTGACCTGGCCGGTGCCGCTCTGGCCCGACCTGCGCTTCGAGGTGCTGGCCGCGCCCGGCGGCGCGGTCTGGAACGAGTGGCTGGTCCGCGCCCCGGCCTCGCGCGGCCCCGCCCTGCGCACGGCTCTCGACCTGCGGCCCTGGTCGTGCACGGTGGACGAGGTGGCCCGAGCCTTCGCCCCGGCCCGCCCGATGGAGGGCACGGCCCCCACCCGCTGGCGGCTGTCCTTCATGGCGCGGGACGAGGACGACGCGGCCGGGGCGGAGCGGGAGTACGTGGCCGAGTTCACCTGGGGGCTGTTCCAGCGGCTCGTCCCGTAGCTCGTTCTTTAGACGGAGCCGAAGATGGCCGAACGCCCGAGGCGGACGGACCCGGCCGCTCCCTACGGTGAGGCCATGTCCCGCACACGACTCTCCCCCCTCGCCCTGCTGCTGGTGCTGCCGGTGCTGCTGCTGGCCGGCTGTTCGCTGGGCGGCGGTACGGACAAGGCGATCGGCGGCCCGGCGCGGGACGAGGAGCCGTCGCGGGTCTCCATACCGTCCATCGGCGTGGACAGCCCGCTGATGCGGCTGGGTCTGAACAAGGACGAGACCGTGCAGGTCCCGCCGCCCGAGAAGGGCATGACCGCCGGCTGGTACACCGGCAGCGTCGTGCCCGGCGACGCCGGGGCGTCCGTGATCATCGGGCACAACGCCACCCGCAACGGCAAGGCCGTCTTCCACGACCTGAAGAAGGTCGGCAAGGGCACGGTCATCGATGTGCAGCGCGGCGACGGCCAAGTGCTGCACTTCACCGTCACCGACACGGAGACCGTCCGGAAGGACGCCTTCCCCACCCGGAAGGTCTACGGCGGCACGAGCGAGAAGGCGCTGCGCCTGGTCACCTGCGCGGGCGATCTGGACACCGACGGGCACCCCGTGGACAACCTCATCGTCTACGCATCCCTGCAAGCCGCCTAGCGCCCGAAGGGGCCGGGCCCGCTACGCCAGCTCGGCCGACAGCGTGATCGTCGTCCCGGCGAGGGCCTGGCTCACCGGGCAGTTCTTCTTGGCCTCCTCCGCCGCGGCGGCGAAGCCCTCCTCGTCCAGGCCCGGCACCTCGCCGCGCACGGTGAGGTGGATGCCCGTGATGCCCTCGCCCGGCTGGAAGGTGACCTCCGCCTTGGTCTCCAGACGGGTGGGCGGGGTGCCCGCGCCCGCCAGGCCGTGCGAGAGGGCCATGGAGAAGCAGCTGGAGTGGGCCCCGGCGATCAACTCCTCAGGGCTCGTCTTGCCGTTGGCCTGCTCGGACCGCGACGGCCAGGACACCGGCTGGTCGGCGATGCCGGACGAGTCGAAGCTGACGACACCGCTGCCCTTGAGCAGGTCGCCGGTCCAGACGGTGTGCGCAATGCGGTTCGTTGCCATGCCGGTTCCTTCCAGAGGACGTCTCTTGTCGGTCGTATCGTGCCGCATCGTGCCCTTACGCGTCGTCAGGCCGCTCCGCCTTCGCGATCGATGCCCGCACCTCGTCCATGTCCAGCGCCCGCGCCTGGCGGATGACGTCCTCCAGCGCCGCCTCGGGCAGCGCCCCCGGCTGGGCGAACACCGCGATGTTCTCCCGCACGATCATCAGCGTCGGGATCGACCGGATCTCGAACGCGGCCGCCAACTCCGGTTGCGCCTCGGTGTCCACCTTCCCGAACACCAGGTCCCCGTGCCGTTCGGCGGCCTTCTCGTAGACCGGCGCGAACGCCCGGCACGGCCCGCACCAGGCGGCCCAGAAGTCGATGAGGACGAACCCGCTGCCGGAGACGATCGCGTCGAAGTTGTCCTTGGTGAGCTCCACCGTGCTGCTGCCCATGAGCGCCTTCCCGCTTGCCGTGGCCGTTACCTTGCTCCGCGACCGTAACGGGTCCGTACGGCCGCGTATTCCGGGCAGGCCATCGAGTAGCCTGACGCCTCGTAGCCCCGCACCGCAGGGGGCTGTACTCGGGAGGGTCCGATGAACTGTTTCTTTGATCCGTCGCACGGCCAGGGCATGCAGAACGTCATGTGGGCGCCGCAGTGGGGCGTCGTGCGCCAGGTCATGGCGTGCACCGCGTGCGCGCAGCGCTGGGCGACGATGCAGCAGCAGGCGGCGCAGGGCAACAACGCCGGATACGCGCAGCAGGGCTACGCGCAGGCGCCCCAGCAGGGTTACGCCGCGCCCCAGGGCCGTCCCGGCTACGCGCCGCAGGGCCAGCCCGGTTACGCCGCCCCGGCCCAGCCGGGTTACGCCCAGCCGCAGCGCCAGGGTCCCGGCTGGGGCGGCGTGGCGGCCGGTGTCGCGGCCGGTGCGATCGGTGGTGCACTGCTCAACGAGATGATGGACGACGACGAGCCGCGGGTCGTCAACAACTACATCGACAACAGCGAGTACGTCGAGGTCGACGGCGACGGTGACGGCGACAGCTGGTTCTGAGCCCGTTCCCCGGGGAGTGAGGCCGTGCGGGTCACGGGAGGATCCACCCCGCACGACCTAGACTCCTGGGCATGGATGCGCAAGCCCACAGGGTGGAACAGGCCGTCGCCGTGCTGAAGGCGGTGGCCGATCCCACGCGGTTCCAGGTGCTCTGGGCGCTGACCCGCCGCGAGCACTCCGTGGGCCAGCTCGCCGACATGGTCGGCGCGCATGTCGCCGCCGTCTCCCAGCACCTTGCGCGGCTGCGGTCCGCGGGCCTCGTCGCCTCCCGGCGCGAGGGGACGCGGATCTACTACCGGGCCGCCGGGGATCAGGTGCGCACTCTGCTGGAGGGTGCGGTGCTTGCTGCGCAAGGCCCTGCGGCTCCGCCCGAGGAGGCTGCGACGGATTCCCTGCCGGCCGCGGACATAGCCACGGTCCGGGGGCGGGTCGGGGCGGCCGCGCGCCTGCGGCGCGGGAGGCCTGCGGCCAGCAGCTGATTTTGCGGGTGCGGGTTCGTTGCGGCTGGTCGCGCAGTTCCCCGCGCCCCTGACGGGGCTCCCTTACGGGGCTCCCTTACGGGGCGCCCGCCTCGTCCAACTCGTATTCCTCGCGGCCCGCTTCGTACGCGTACAGCTCCGCGTAACGTCCCCAGTCGGTGGCCGTCTCCAGCTGCTCCGTCACCTGTTCGCTCGTGTAGTGGTGGGCCAGCAGGTCGCGGAAGAAGCCCGCGCGCACCGGGCCCGCCGTGCGGCGCAGGGTCGTGACGATCAGCTTGACCAGCGGGGCCGCCTCGGGAACCGCGTCCGCGAAGATTCTCTTGGACTCCTGCACGTCCGCGCCCGCGAAGGCGGTGCCGCGCGGGGTCAGCAGCAGGTCGCCCTCGCGGACCAGGGCGAAGCCCAGCAGGTCCAGCGCGTCGACCTGGGGCAGCAGGTCGTCGACCTCCAGGCCGAGTTCCTCGGCGAGGTCCGCCAGGTCGCACTGGTCGCCGTGCTGCGCGACGATCTCGGCGAGGCCGGAGAGGCCGTCGACGCTGGCCCGCGGCAGCGGCGTGTTGGCCAGGGTGCGCCTGGCCGGTTCCGCGGAGCCGGCGGCGGTGCGGCCGGGCAGGTGCGGGGCGGTGTCCTTCTCGCGGCCGGTCATGACCTGGTAGACCGCGTCGATGAGCGCGTCGAACGCGGGCGAGTTGCGGTCGCGGGGACGTTCCAGGGGGACATCGAAGGTGGCCCTGAGGGTGCCGGGGCGCGAGCCGAGGAGGACGACGCGGTCGGCCATCAGCACCGCCTCCTCGATGTTGTGGGTGACCAACACGACGGCGCGGGTGGGGAATTGGCCGGACTCCCACAGCTCCATCAGCTCGCCGCGCAGGTTCTCCGCGGTGAGCACGTCGAGCGCGGAGAACGGCTCGTCCATCATCAGCACGTCGGGTTCGACGACCAGGGCGCGGGCGAAGCCGACGCGCTGGCGCATGCCGCCGGAGAGCTCCTTGGGGTAGGCGGACTCGAAGCCGTCGAGGCCGATGAGGTCGATGGCCTGGAGCGCCGCCTCGGCACGCTCGGCGGCGGGCACGCCCCGTGCCTCCAGGCCGAGTTCGACGTTCTGCTGGACGGTCAGCCAGGGCAGCAGGGCGAAGGTCTGGAAGACCATGGCGGTGCCGGGGTTGGCGCCGTCGAGGGGCTTGCCGCGGTAGGTGACGGTGCCGGAGCTGGCGGGGATCAGACCGGCCAGGCAGCGCAGCAGCGTGGACTTGCCGGAGCCGGAGCGGCCGAGCAGGGCGACGATCTCCCCGGCGCGTATCTCCAGGTCCACCCCGGCCAGGACGGGCAGTTCGGCGTCGGCGCCGGCATAGGTCTTGGTGACCGCCTCGGCGGCGAGCAGGACCTCGCCGTCGGCCGGGCGGGGGCGGGCGGTCACGTCGGCGACGGGGCTCGGGGCCATGGCGGGGCTCCTTCCGGCAGGGCGGTTCACAGCGAGTACCGGGTCTCGGCGAGGCGGTAGAGCCTGCGCCACACAAGGCGGTTGAGGCCGACGACGTAGACGGCCATGACGGCGATCCCCGCGATCAGGTGCGGGTAGTCGCCGCGGGCGGTGGCGCGGGCGATGTAGGCGCCCAGGCCGGTGGCGGTCAGGGTGGTGCCGCCGAAGGTGACGACCTCGGAGACGATCGAGGCGTTCCAGGCGCCGCCGGAGGCGGTGATGCCGCCGGTGACGTAGGCGGGGAAGATGCCGGGGATGATCAGGCGCTTCCAGCGCTGCCAGCCGCGCACCCCCAGGTCGTCCATGGCCTCGCGCAGGTCGGAGGGGACGGCCGCGGCGCCGGCGATGGTGTTGAAGAGGATGTACCACTGGGCGCCCAGTGCCATCAGCACGATGCCGCCGATGTCGAGCGACAGTCCCGTTCTCAGGAAGAACCAGGTGGCCAGCGGGAAGAGGAAGTTGGCGGGGAAGCTGGCGAGGATCTGGACGAAGGGCTGGGCGATCCGGGCCAGCCGCGGCGAGAAGCCGATGCGCACCCCGATGGGCACCCAGACGACGGTGGCGACGGCGACGAGCACGACGACGCGGGCGAGGGTGGCCAGGCCCAGCAGCAGCGGTTCGCCGAAGACGCCGAGCCCGGTGCGGTACCGCAGGTAGCCGAGCAGGTCGAACAGGCCCCAGGCGACGAGCCCGCCGGACGTCAGCCCGAAGACGAGGTCGCCGGCCCGGCGGCGGCCGGGGCGGACGGCGAGCGGCCGGTCGTCGGTGCCGAGGACCCGTCCGGCGCGGCCCAGCGCCTCCCCCACGGGCCGGGCCGCGCGGCCGAGCAGCCGCGGCCAGGAGGAGCGCCGCAGGAAGTCCAGCACCAGCGACCGCTGGACGTCGGCGGCCTCGGACTGCTCGTTCTTGAAGCGTTCCGCCCAGGCGGTCAGCGGCCGCCAGAAGAGGAAGTTGACGCCGACGACCATGGCGGTCATGGTGCCGACCGCCCAGCCGACCTTGCCCAGGTCGCCTTCGGCGATGGCGGTGCCGGCGAAGGAACCGACGCCGGGCAGCGCGTACTGGTGGCCGGAGACACTGATCGCCTCGGAGGCGACGAGGAAGAACCAGCCGCCGCCGAAGCTCATCATCCCGTTCCAGACGAGCCCGATCGCCCCGGCGGGCAGTTCGACCTTCCAGAACCGCATCCAGCGGGTGAAGCGGAAGGAGCGGGAGACCTCGTCCAGTTCGCGGGGCAGGGTGATGAGCGAGTGGTAGAAGCCGAACGTCATGTTCCACGCCTGCGAGGTGAAGATCGCAAAGATGGAGGCGCACTCGAGGCCGAGCATCGAGCCGGGGAAGAGCGAGAGGAAGCCCGTCACCGCGACCGAGAGGAAGCCGAGCACGGGGACGGACTGCAGGATGTCCAGGGCGGGGACGAGGATCCGCTCCAGCCGCCTGCTGCGGGCGGCCGCGTAGCCGTAGACCAGGGTGAAGGCGACGGAGGCGGCCAGTGCGGTGAACATCCGCAGCAGGCTCCGCGCCGCGTAGTACGGCAGCCTCGCGGGGTCGGTGTCCACCCTGGCGACGTGCGCCGGGTCGAAGGAGACCGTCACCCCCTTGCCCACCCGCAGCAGCAGGTACAGGCCCACCAGCACCGCGGCGGCCACGACCGCGTCCACCCACGACAGGCGGGAGAACCGCCCGGCCACCCGCGAGGGCAGGGACGCCCGCGAGGCGGCGGATCGCGACGGGAAGGACATCGGGACAACCCCCAGCACACGGCGGCCTGTGTACCGATCATCCGGCATCGGTCCGGCCGCGTCGAGAAAAGGTGGTGCACGGCGGGTGGCC
Source organism: Streptomyces sp. NPDC002536 (assembly GCF_053594995.1). Classification (NCBI taxonomy): domain Bacteria; kingdom Bacillati; phylum Actinomycetota; class Actinomycetes; order Kitasatosporales; family Streptomycetaceae; genus Streptomyces; species Streptomyces sp. NPDC002536. The sequence continues at coordinate 20,209 of NZ_JBSFWU010000056.1, read as the reverse complement.
GTCGGGCATCGGGCAGTTTGCCGAGATTCGCATCTGTATGCAAACAGCTGCTCAGAAGGGCCGGTCCGCCGTCCCGTACCCGGAGGGCCGGCCCGTCAGTCCCGCTGCAGAGCGGCGTCCACGAGCACCCGGGCCACCTCCGGGGGAAGATCCAGGCGGTCCGTTATCCAGTCGGCGTCGTGGCCGTGCGTGGCGAGCACCCACCCGGTGCACACCTCGCTGCGGCTCGGGGAGCCGGGCCGCTCCAGCAGGGGCCGGACGGCCTCCGCGGGGAAGCCCTCGAAGGTCGGTCCGGTGAACCAGTCGTCGTCCACCCGCTCCGGCAGCCGGGTGTCCGCCGCGCGGACGACGGCGCGGCGGCGGCTGTGCAGGACGCCTGCGGCCAGGGCGAGGGCCACGGCCGCGGAGGCCGTCCAGGCGGCGGCGGCGAACGGCCGGTTGCCGGCGAGGGCCGCGTTCAGCCCGGCGACGAGCAGCAGGCCCGCCACCAGGGCCGCCAGGGCCCCTGCACCCTCACCGGCGTGCAGGCGGGGCATCCTCATGCCGTACCTCCACCTCCTCGGCCTCTCCTCCCATCCTTGCTCGGTTCGCGGGACCCGGCCAGCGTCTGCCCTCAAGCGGCGGAGGCGTTCTCCGTGTGCAGTCGCCAGTGCAGGTCGCGCACGCCGGGCTCGTGGGACAGCTGGTCGACCAGCCGGTCCAGGGCGACGCCGCCGGGCCCGGGCAGGGTGAGGGTGATGCGGACGACGACGGTCACGCTGTCGTCCGGCTCGATGATGTGCAGGCTGTTCAGGCGGGCTCCGGTGCCCGCGAAGGCGAGCACGCACAGGGCCCGGACCTTGCCCTCGACACGGCGCTCGCACTGGGCACTGATCGTGCCGTGGGTCGGCGCGACGGGCGGCGGAGGGGCGGGGCGGCGGAACAGGGGACGGGCAAGGAGTCGCATGGTGGCACACCTCCTGGGTGGTCAGTGGGCCGTCGTCTTCGACGGGTCGAGGGCGTAGCCGACCTGCCGCACGGTCTTGATCAGGGCCTGGTAGTCGGGGCCCAGCTTGCGGCGCAGCCGGGCGACGTGGACGTCGATGGTGCGGGAGCCGCTCGAGTTGCCGGGGCCCCAGATGACGGTCAGCAGCTGGCGGCGGGTGTGCACCCGCCGGGGGTGGGCGACGAGGTGGGTCAGGAGCTCGAACTCCATGAAGGTGAGGGGGAGTTCCCGCTCCCCGGCGGTCGCGATACGGGCTTCGGTGTCGACGGTCAGCCCGCCCAGCCGGTGCGGCAGCTGCGGCTTCCGGGCCTTCGGCTCGACGGCTGCGGGGCGTTCCTGATGGGTGCGGGTGATGCGCGGGTAACGCAGGGACATGTCTGCTCCTGGCAGATGTGGTCGCGCCCGTCGGGGGCGCAGGGCAGCGACATATGCGGCTCCGCCATGTGGGCACGGGGCCGTGGTCGCGCCCCGTCAGGGGCGCGGGGCTGTTACAGCGTGCGGCTCCGCCGCGTGGGCGCGACCGGCCACAACCGGCCCGCAGTTGACGAACGGCCTTCCCGAGCGGAACGCTCAGTGCCACTCGGCCTCGAGGCGCGTGCGCCCGTCGGGGCCGGTGACGACGTGCCAGTGGGCGCGCGGCCGCCGGGTCACGGTGCGGTTGTCGCGCCCCGTAAGGGGCGCGGGGAACTGCGCGACCAGCCACAACCGGCCTGCAGCTTCCGGACGGCCTTCCCAGCGGAGCGCGGCGGCCGGCCGGACCGAGGGCGGCGCGTAACGGGCGGGGACGACGGGCAGGACGGACATACGGGGTCACCTCCGTGAGGCGGCGTGACAGCATGCCGGAAAACGGCATGGCGCAGCCGGTGCATTGGGGGAAGGTTCGGGGAAGCGGGCCGCTCAGGCGGCCGGCGGTGCGGCGGCTTGGGCGATGCGGTGCGCGGCCGGCAGGGGAAGGTCTGCGAACCGGGCGAGCCAGCGGGCGCTGTGGCCCTGACGGGCGAGGATGTAGGCGAGGTGGACGCGCGGCTCGTAGGCGGCGCGCGGTTCGCCCTCGGGGCGCGGTTCACTGCCGGGGTCGTCGAGCAGGTACGGGCGCTCGGTGCCGTCCTGCAGCGTCAGGCTGACGCGCGGGCAGAGGCGGCGGGCGTGGGCCTCGGGGGCCGTGAACTTGGCGAGGTGCTGGAGGAGGCGCATGGACGTGCCCTCCCTGTCCGTGGGAGACGGTCGGATGAAGTGGCCCCCGGGGCGGCGGAACTTGGGGAGGACACACCGCCCCGGGGACGTCTGTCAGTGGCCGAGTGCGAGCTGCACGATGCGGACGATCACCAGGATCATCGCGGCCAGCAGGTAGGTGCGCAGGGCGGTCAGGCCGATCTTGCGCCCGGTGGAGATGAGGGGCTTGGGGAGCTCGTCCAGCGGGGGCATCCGCCAGTTCTCCTTGCCCGTGCGGTCGACGGGCGCGGCCAGCGCCCAGCCCTTCTTGCGGCGCCGGGTCTCGGCGTAGCCGAGGGCCAGCAGGCCGGCGACGCCGCAGACGGCCATGATGTCGAGGATCGCGCCGGTGGTGATGTCGGGGAAGAGCACCGCGGCGGTGAGGATGATCGACAGGCAGACCAGGACGGCGACGACGAGCGAGGTGAAGATGTTCGTCCAGCGGCCGTTGACCCACGGGCCGAGGACGGCCTTGTCGTTGCAGAGCAGGAGCAGGAAGACCGTGGCGGAGGGCAGCAGCACGCCGGCCAGGGTCTGCACGCCCTCGGTGATCAGGCCGAGCGGCGAGCCGGGGACGATGACGATGACGGCGGCGAGCAGGACGACACCCGCGAAGATCGCGTAGAAGGCCTTGGCGCCGCCGATGCCCCGGTGCAGGGAGTGCTTGAGGCCGAGGACGTCGCCGAGGGCGTAGGCGGTGGACAGCGAGACGGCGGAGGCGCCGATGATCGAGGCGTCGAGCAGGGCGATGGCGAACAGCACACCGGCGACCCGGCCCGCGTTGGCCTCCAGGCCGTGGGCGATGCCGATGGCGTCGTCGAAGTTGCCGAACTCCTTGGTGCCGGTGAAGGCGGCGGCGGTGAAGCCCATGATGGCGGCGGCGCCGATGACGACGACCACGATGCCGAGCCACAGGTCGACCTTCTCGTACTTCATGAAGCGCGGGGTGATGCGCTTGTCGATGACGTACGACTGCTGGAAGAACAGCTGCCAGGGCGCCACGGTGGTGCCGACGATGCCGATGATCAGCAGCATGACGTCGGAGAGCTTGGAGCCCTTGGGCATGCCGGGGACGACGAAGTCGTGCGCCATGGTCCCGGTGCTCGGGTGCGTCATGAAGTAGATCGGGATGAGCAGCAGCGAGCCGAGACACAGCACGATGGCGGTGCGCTCGAAGCGCCGGAAGGACCCGGTGGAGGCGGCCAGGATGACCACGGCCGCGGCGACCAGCACGCTCGCCGTCTTGGGCAGTCCGAGGTAGCCGACGGCAAGGGCGACACCGATGAACTCGGTGACGATCGTCAGGGCGTTGAGCAGGAAGAGGTCGATGACGGAGAACGCGCCCCAGAACTTTCCGAACCGCTCCAGGATCAGCCGCGCGTGGCCGACGCCGGTGACGGCGCCGAGGCGCAGCACCATCTCCTGGTTGACGTAGAGGACGGGGACGAGCAGCAGCAGCGTCCACAGCAGCCGGGTGCCGTAGTTCTGGCCGGCCTGGCCGTAGGTGGCGAAGGCGCCTGCGTCGTTGTCGCCCACCATCACGATCAGGCCGGGGCCGACGATCGCGAGCAGCGTCTTGAGCTTGGCGGAAAGCCCCTTGCGGGGAGCGGTGTCGTCGAGCTTGATGGTGCCGAGCGCGCCACGGATGTCGCCGACGTGTGCGTCGTCGAGCACTGCGGCGCGGGGCGCCGGCGTCGCCGGCGGAGTGGTGGTCATCGTGTCGGTCATGACGGGCCTCCCTTGCCCCCGATGGGGGAGGTAGCGGGGCACGCAGCAGCTATCCCCCCTGCGAGCGCGCAGCACGGCGGCCCGGCACGGCAGTTGGCCGCACGGGTGCAGGGCAAGGCGCAAAAGGGCGCGCAGGGAAGGTGGTTACCGCGTACCGGAGGTCAGCGAGGACGTGCGGATACGGGGCCGACTGTGGCCCGGACTACTGCAACTGCTGCCATCCATGTCTCTCGCCTCCTCCCGGCCGGGGCGCACGCGGGCGCCGAACGACACGGCAAGGAGCGGACCGGTTCCTGTGACCGGTTCACCCCAACTCGTCAGAGCTTTGGCACTCCACGGCGTATTCCCCGCTCAGCGGGGCAGCCACTTGGGGTCACCCCTTAGGCCGGGGAGACCTGTCCTGACCCTGGGCGTCTCTCGACGTCGTGGGGTCAGTGGCCTGTGTCCGTGAAGACGCCTCACCGAACGAGGTGCCTGATGCTTTTCGAACGCTCAGAAGCATAGCCCCTTACTTGCGCATGAACGCAACTACTTGACACAAGCTTGACCCTTTGGCCAAGAATGCGGGCCGCTCCCGTGGGGAAGGAGCGGCCCGCATTCCTCGCGCGTCCGGCTACGCGACGGTGAGCACGACCTTGCCGGTGACCCGGCCCGTGTCGCCCAGCGCGTGCCCCTCGGCGGCCCGGCCGAGCGGGAACTCGGCCTCGACGACGGCCCGGAGCCGGCCCGCGGCGACCAGGTCCGCGATGGCGCGCATACCCTCCTGGTCGGCCTCGACGAGCAGCGGCCGGGCCCGGACGCCGAGGGCGGCGGCCTGCGCGGAGAAGTCGCCGGGAAGGTCGTTGAAGGCGATGGACACCAACTGACCGCCCGGCTTGAGGGTCTTGAGCGAGCGGACGGCCGTCTCGCCGCCGAGGGTGTCGAGGACCAGGTCGACCGGCTCGATCGCGGTGAAGTCCGCGGTCCGGTAGTCGATCAGCTCGTCGGCGCCGAGCTCGCGCAGCAGCGCGTGCTTGGGCGCGCTGGCCGTGCCGATCACGTACGCGCCGCGCTCCTTGGCGATCTGCACGGCGAGGTGCCCGACACCGCCCGCGGCGGCGTGGATCAGCACCCGCTGCCCGGGCTGCACGTCCGCCGTGTCCACCAGGACCTGCCAGGCGGTCAGGGCGGCGAGCGGGATCGCACCCGCCCGGACGTGGTCGACGTTCGCCGGCTTGCGCACCAGCGCCCGGGCCGGGGCGACCACGTACTCGGCGAAGGAGCCCACCCCGTACGGGTAGGGCAGCATGCCGAACACCTCGTCGCCCGCCTCGTGCAGCGTGACGCCCAGGCCGGCCTCCTCGACGACGCCGGAGACGTCCCAGCCGAGCACCAGCGGCAGGCGGTCCAGGAACCCGGCGCGCTGCCGATGCTTCCAGTCGGTCGGGTTCATCCCCGCCGCGCGGACGCGGACGAGGACCTCGGAGGGGCCGGGCACGGGGCGCTCGACGACGGTCTCGCCGACGACCTCCGGGCCGCCGTAGGTGTTCTGGCTGATCGCCTTCATCGTGGTCTTGTCGTTCATGCCCCCAGAGTGCGGGCCGGACCACCTGCGAGCACAGTGGCCCGGAGGTCATGGTGTGAAAGAATCGGGCCATGCATCGTGTCGTGGTCCTGGCCCTGGACGGGGTCATTCCGTTCGAGCTGAGCCTGGCGTCCCGGCTGTTCGGCGCGGCCACCGGGCCGGACGGGCAGCCGCTCTACGAAGTGATCACCTGCTCCGTGGACGGCCGGCCGGTCCGCACGGAGGCGGACTTCACCATCACCGTCGAGCACGACGCGTCGGCCCTGGCGGAGGCGGACACCGTGGTGATCCCCGCCTCCGAGGAGTTCGTCCGCGTCACCGGCCCGGACACCCTGCCGCCGGGCACCGCCGCGGCCCTGGCGCGGATCGGGCCGGACACCCGGATCGTGGGCATCTGCGTCGCCACCTTCGTCCTGGCCGCGGCGGGCCTCCTCGACGGCAGCCCCGCGGCCACGCACTGGTACCACACGGCCCGCTTCCGGCAGTTGTACCCGCAGGTGCGGCTCGCGCCCGACGTCCTCTTCGCGGACGCGGGCCGGGTGCTGACCTCGGCCGGCGCCGCCTCGGGCATCGACCTGATCCTGCATGTCATCCGGCGCGACCACGGCAGCGGCGTCGCCAACCAGGTGGCCCGGCGCTGCGTCGTCCCCCCGCAGCGCGAGGGAGGACAGGCGCAGTACGTGGAACGGCCGGTGCCGCAGAGCCCGGACGCCGGGACGTCCGCGACCCGCGCCTGGGCCCTCGACCGGCTGCACGAGCCGCTCGGCCTGGACGACCTGGCCCGGCACGCGGGCATGAGCCGCCGCACCTTCACCCGGCGCTTCCGGGCCGAGGTGGGCCTGAGCCCCGGGCAGTGGATCGTCCAGCAGCGCGTCGACCTGGCCCGGCACCTGCTGGAGAGCAGCGACCTGCCGGTGACCCGGATCGCCGAACGCGCGGGCTTCGGCACGGACGTGTCCCTGCGACAGCACCTGCGGACGGCGCTCGGCGTCTCGCCGGGCAGCTACCGGCGGACGTTCCGGGAATGAGACGGCGGGCCTTGCAGCGCCCCTTACGGGGCGCCGTGCCCGCTCACCCGAAGGGCAGCCGGTCCCCGGCCTCGTCCTCCGCCATGGTCACCTGTTATACGCGGTCCCGCGGGGGTGGCCCGGGGTACGGCGAAGGGCCGCCACACAAGCCGGTGGCGGCCCTTCGCCGTACATCTGAAGCAGAACGTTTCTGCACTGCTGCCGCGCAGTGGGGCGGGTGGGACTCGAACCCACGGCCGACGGATTATGAGTCCGCTGCTCTAACCGGCTGAGCTACCGCCCCGTTCACGGCGCGTCGCGCACATCTGTGCGCGCCGTCTGCCGCAGCATAGCCGCTCATACGATCTGCTGCCCCGGCGGGGCCGCATCGTGTGACCAGCCTGACCTTGAGGACTTCGATCACGCCGGAACGGTTCCCGTCCGGCGGGAACCGGGACATGAAAAAAGGACCCCCGCGGGGGTCCTCGTTCCACAGCTCCCCCGACTGGACTCGAACCAGTAACCTGCCGGTTAACAGCCGGCTGCTCTGCCAATTGAGCTACAGGGGACCGCGCTCCCCCGACTGGACTCGAACCAGTAACCTGCCGGTTAACAGCCGGCTGCTCTGCCAATTGAGCTACAGGGGATTGTGGCGTTTTGCCTCGAATGCACCTTCGTCCGGATCCTCCGGGCGGCGTGCGCTCGCTGCGGGACATACATTAGCGCAAGCAGGGGGGTGCTCCGCCAATCGGTACCCCGGAGTGACCTCGGGCCCTGCCGGGTAGGCGAGGGCGAAAGCCGGGAGAAGCACAGCGGATCCAACGGAAGGACGGTGCGCGATGCGCTACCGGGTGACGTTCTTCGCCGGACTGGCCGTCGGATATGTGCTCGGTGCGCGGGCCGGCCGGGAGCGCTACGAGGAGCTGCGCAAGGGCGCGCAGCGCATCGCGCAGAACCCGGCGGTCCGCAACACCGCGGAGTCCGCCGCGCAGAACGGCCGGGCCATGGCCTCGCGGGCGTTCGAACGGATCGGCAGCAGCCTGCCGGGGTCCGGACCCCTGTCCGACCGGATCCGGTCGCTCCGCGGGCAGCGCACGTCCGACGAGGACGACTGGGGCACCAGCAACACCTGAGCCGCTGCGAGAAGGCGCGCAGGATTTGGCATCATCATCGGCATGGGGATAGTCGCCGGGCTGGACAGTTCTGCCCAGAGCACACAGATCGTCGTCTGCGACGCGGACACCGGTGCCGTACTCAGGCAGGGGTACGCCCCGCATCCGGAGGTCGCCGAGGGCGACCCCCAGGCCTGGCTGATGTCGCTGGGCGACGCCGCCGCCGGGGGCGTGCTGGAGGGCGTGCAGGCCATCGGCGTCTCCGCGCAGCAGAACGGTCTGCTCGTGCTGGACGCCGGCGGGGTGCTGGTCCGTCCCGCTCTGCTGGGCAACGACAAGCGCATGCAGCCCTGTGCGGCCGAGCTGACCGATGCGCTGGGCGGCCGGGCCGCCTGGGCGCAGGCGGTCGGGTCGGTGCCGCAGGCCGGGCAGGCCCTGGCGAAGCTGCGCTGGCTGGCCCGTAACGAGCCGGAGTCGGCCGCCCGTGCCGCCGCCCTCCTGCAGCCGCACGACTGGCTGGTCTGGCAGCTGCTGGGCAGGCCCCTGCGCCGGACGACGGACCGCGGGGACGCGTCCGGCACCGGTTTCTGGTCGGCCGCGACGGGCGAATGGCGGCCGGATCTCGTGGAGCTGGCCCTGGGCCGGCAGGCCGCGCTGCCCGACGTGCTCGGCCCGGCCGAGCCGGCCGGGCACACCCCCGAGGGGCTGCTGATCTCGGCGGGCACGGGCGAGACGATGGCCGCCGCCTTCGGGCTGGGCGTCGGGCCCGGCGACGCGGTGATCTCCCTGGGCGCCTCGGGCTCGGTCTTCTCCGTGCACCACTCGGCGCTGGAGGACCCGACCGGCACGATCATCTCGTTCGCCGACGCGACCGGCATGCACCTGCCCGTCGTCCACACGCTCAACGCCGTGCGGGTGCTGCGCGGCACCGCCGAGCTGCTCGGCACGGACCTGCCGGGCCTGTCCGACCTGGCGCTGCAGTCCTCTCCGGGCGCCTACGGGCTCGTCCTGCTGCCGTACCTGGAGGGCGAGCGCACCCCGCAGCTGCCGCACGCCTCGGGCACGCTGACGGGGCTGCGGCGCGAGAGCATGCGGCCGGAGCACCTGGCGCGGGCGGCGTTCGAGGGCATGCTGTGCGGGCTGACGGACGCGCTGGACGTGCTGCGCTCGCGCGGCGTCGAGGTGCGCCGGGTCTTCCTGCTGGGCCAGGCCGCCGAGCTGCCCGCCGTGCAGGCCGTCGCGCCGGCGCTGTTCGGCGCGCAGGTCGTCGTCCCGCAGCCGATGGACTACGCGGCGCTGGGCGCGGCGCGGCAGGCCGCCTGGTCGCTGGGCGTCCAGCAGGGCACCCTGGCCCCGCACACGCCCCCGCAGTGGCCCTCCGTGACGGGCCAGGTCTTCGATCCCGGCGAGGACCTGGCGGCGGGGCAGGCCGTGCGGCAGCAGTACGCGGCGGTGCGCGAACAGACGCACCCGGGGGCGCTCTGAAAGACCTGTGCGGGTCTCAGTCCAGGTAGCCGCGCAGCTGGTCCGCAAAGGCGTGGTCGCGGAGTTTGTTCAGGGTCTTCGACTCGATCTGGCGGATGCGCTCCCGCGTGACGCCGAAGATCCGGCCGATCTCCTCCAGGGTCCGCGGGCGGCCGTCGGCGAGCCCGTAGCGCAGCTGGACGACCTTGCGCTCGCGCTCCCCGAGCGTGGAGAGCACGGCCTCCAGGTGCTCGCGCAGCAGCAGGAAGGCGGCCGACTCCACCGGTGAGGCGGCGTCGCCGTCCTCGATGAGGTCGCCGAGCGCGACGTCGTCCTCCTCGCCCACCGGCGCGTGCAGCGAGACCGGTTCCTGGGCGAGGCGCAGGACTTCGCTGACCCGCTCCTCCGACAGGTCGAGCTGGGCGGCGACCTCCTCGGCGGTGGGTTCGTAGCCGCGCTCCTGGAGCATGCGGCGCTGCACCCGCACGACCCGGTTGATCAACTCCACGACGTGGACGGGCACTCGGATGGTGCGGGCCTGGTCGGCGAGGGCGCGGGACATGGCCTGGCGGATCCACCAGGTCGCGTACGTCGAGAACTTGTAGCCACGGGCGTAGTCGAATTTCTCGACTGCCCTGATCAGCCCCAGGTTTCCCTCCTGTACGAGGTCGAGCATGGTGAGGCCGCGGCCGATGTAGCGCTTGGCGACGGAGACGACGAGCCGCAGATTCGCCTCGATCAGCCGGCGTTTGGCCATCCGGCCGAGGACGACCAGCCGGTCCAGGTCCAGGGCGAGGCGGGTGTCGAGGTCGGGGGTGCACAGGAGCTTCTCCTCGGCGAACAGCCCGGCCTCGACGCGGCGGGCCAGCTCCACCTCCTCGGCCGCCGTGAGCAGGGGAATCCTGCCGATCTCGCGCAAGTACTGACGGAAGAGGTCGGACGAGGGGCTGCCGGTATCGGCCCGCACCGGTTCCGGGGGCGCCTCCTCGGCGAAGGCCTCGGTCGCGGGCGGCCCGTCCTGCCGCGGCACGGTCGGTGCCGGGGCGGCCGGGGCCTGAGGGAGGGTCGGGGTCCGGGTCTGCACGGGGGCGACCTCCAGGGTGATCGCTGGTGTGGCGGCAGAACGGGGCGGCACGGATCAGGGCGCGGCGGCGGCCGAGCCGTCGCCCTTGCGGGGGATCGAGAGCGGCTTCGCAAAGGGGCCGGGTCCCAGGGCAGGGCCCTGGCGGCCGCCGGGCCTGCCGCGCTCCGAGGACTCAGGCACCGCCCAATAGTGTGGAGCACGACACACGCCCGCCACGAGGGGCGTGCGACCACTTTCTGAGCCCTGACCGTGACCGGCCGGTTACAGCAGGCTCTTACAGCGCAGCCGCGCCGCGGTCCTTGAGGGACTTGCCGTACTGCTGGAGGACCCACAACTCGTTCTGCACGGCGGCCAGTTGCGCCGGGTCGGCCTGGGCGCCCAGGCGGATCATGCCCGCCTGGACCTCCTCGATGCGGCGCTCGACGGCCCGCAGCCGGACGTGCACCAGCTGGGTGCCCGCATAGATCGCGTCGACCGTGCGGGCGTGGACGGCCTCGACGGCCAGCTCCGTGACCAGGGCACGGACGGTGTCGTCGGGCGCGGCGTCGCGGACGCCGGTCAGATAGCCGGGGCCGGCCTGCGTGACGCCGCCGGCCTCCTCGATGGCCCGGCGCACGGCGGCGTAGGGCGGGGCGGTGAACTCGTCCTCCATATAGGCGTCGAAGGCCGGGGCGACGAGCTCGGGGTGCTGGAGGGCCAGCTTGAGCAGCTCCCGCTCGGTGCGGTGGGCGGGGCTGCGCAGATTGAGCGCCGGGCCGCGCACGGACGGCTGCTGGGGTGCGGGCGCGGCGGGCGGCGCGCCGCGGTGCTGTGCGCGCCCCTGCTCGGGGCGCTGGCCGCGCTCACGGGCCCAGCGGGCGAGCTGGCCGACGCGGCGGACGACGAACTGGGTGTCCAGGATGCCGAGCATGCCGGCGAGCTGGACGGCGTACTCGTGCTGGATGGCGCTGTTCTTGATGTTCGCGACGATGGGCGCGGCCGCCTCCAGGGCGGCGGCCCGGCCCTCGGCGGTATCGAGGTTGTGCCGGGCGACGACCTGGCGGATGGCGAAGGCGAACAGCGGGGTGCGGGCCTCCACCAGGGCCGCCACGGCCGCGTCGCCCTCGGCGAGGCGCAGTTCGCAGGGGTCCATGCCGCCGGGGGTGATGGCGATGGAGGTCTCGGCGGCGAACTTCTGGTCGTCCTCGAAGGCACGCAGGGCGGCCTTCTGGCCGGCGGCGTCGCCGTCGAAGGTGAAGACGACCTCGGAGCCGGAGTTGTCCATGAGCAGCCGGCGCAGGATCTTGATGTGGTCGCCGGCGAAGGCGGTGCCGCAGGTGGCGATGGCCGTGGTGATGCCGGCCAGGTGGCAGGCCATGACGTCCGTGTAGCCCTCGACGACCACCGCGCGGTTGGTCTTGGCGATCTCCTTCTTGGCGAGGTCGATGCCGTAGAGGACGTGGGACTTCTTGTAGATCGGCGTCTCGGGGGTGTTGAGGTACTTCGGGCCGTTGTCGTCGTCGCGGAGCTTGCGGGCGCCGAAGCCGATGACCTCGCCGGTGATGTCGCGGATGGGCCACATCAGGCGGCCGCGGAAGCGGTCGATGGGGCGGCCGCCGCGGCTCTCCTGGGCGAGGCCGGAGACGATCAGCTCCTTGTCGCTGAAGCCCTTGCCGCGCAGGAAGCGGGTGAGGTGGTCCCAGCCGGCCGGGCTGTAGCCGACGCCGAAGTGCTGCGCGGCCTCCTGGTCGAAACCGCGGCCGGCCAGGAAGCGGCGGCCGATCTCGGCCTCGGGGCTGCCCAGCTGGTCGACGTAGAACTGCGCGGCGGCCTTGTGCGCCTCGACCAGGCGGATGCGCTCGCCCTGCTGGCGGCCCGGGGTGTAGCCGCCCTCCTCGTACCGCAGGGTGATGCCGGCCTGGGCGGCAAGCCGCTCGATGGTCTCGGCGAAGGAGAGGTGATCGATCTTCATGACGAAGTCGACGGTGTCCCCGCCCTCCTGGCAGCCGAAGCAGTAGAACAGCCCCTTGGCGGGGCTGACCTGGAAGGACGGGGACTTCTCGTCGTGGAACGGGCAGAGGCCCTTGAGATTGCCGCCGCCCGCGTTGCGCAGCTGGAGGTACTCGGACACGACGGCGTCGATCGGGACCGCGTCCCGGACCGCCCTCACATCGTCATCGTTGATCCTGCCTGCCACGCCTGAATTCTACGGCCGGGCGCCGACACCCCCGACCTTGATCACGAAGACGAGGTGCGGGCCCACGCCCTCGACCGTGAACTCCTCGCCCTGCACGGTGAAGCCGTGGCGCTCGTAGAAGCCGCGCGCGACCGTGCGGCCGTTGCACCACACCGGCCCGGCGCCGCGGGCCGCGGCCTCGGCCAGGCCCGCTTCGAGCACGGCGACGCCGTACCCCCGGCCGCGGACGGCCGGGGCGCTGGCCATGCCGCGGAAGCGGTACGCCGCCTCGCCCGTGCCCGGCAGCGGCTCGGGGAGGAACGTCACGCACGCCTGCACCTCCCCCTCCTCGTCGTACGCGGCGACGTGGAACGTCCCCAGGCTGCCGTCCTCCGGGAAGACGGCCGTCTCCGCGGGCAGGCCGGGGCGCAGCACGGCGTGCCGCAGGGCGAAGATCTCCGCGACGGGCACGAGCGCGGTGCGGATCCGGCTCATGCGGTGGGCACCGCGTCCAGCGGGACGGCGGGGTCGGCGAGGGCCTCGGGGTCGAGGCGGGCCCCGGAGCGGATGAGGCGCTGGATGTCCTGCGTGACGTCCCACACATTCACGTTCATCCCGGCCAGCAGCCGGCCCTCGCGCAGCCAGAAGGCGATGAACTCGGGCTTTCCGGCGTCCCCGCGGAGGACCACCTGGTCGTACGAGCCGGGGGGCGCATAGCCGGAGTACTCCAGGCCCACGTCGTACTGGTCGGAGAAGAAGTACGGGACGCGGTCGTAGGCGACCTCCTGGCCGAGCATGGCGCGGGCGGCGGCGGGGCCGCCGTTGAGGGCGTTGGCCCAGTGCTCGACGCGCAGGCGGGTGTGCAGCCAGGGGTGTTCGGCGGCGGCCACGTCGCCCGCGGCGTGGATGTCGGGGTCGGAGGTGCGCAGGGAGGCGTCGACGGCGATGCCGCCGCCGTCGGCGCGGTCGACGAGGGCGAGGCCCGCGGCCTCGGCGAGGGCGGTGCGGGGGGCGGCGCCGATCGCGGCGAGGACGGCGTGGGCGGGGTGCTCCTCGCCGTCGTCGGTGCGGGCGGCCAGGACCATGCCGTCCTGGCCCGTGATCTCGGTGAGCCGGGCGCCGAAGTGGAAGCGGACGCCGTGCGCGGCGTGCAGGTCGGTGAAGAGCTGGCCGAGCTCGGGGCCGAGGACCCGGTGCAGCGGGGTGGGCTCGGGCTCGACGATCGTCACCTCGGCGCCGTAGCCGCGGGCCGCGGCGGCGACCTCCAGGCCGATCCAGCCGGCTCCGGCGATGACGAGGTGGCCGTTGTCGCGCCCGAGGGAGGCGAGGACGCCGCGCAGCCGCTCGGCGTGGGCAAGGCGGCGCAGGTGGTGCACGCCGGCCAGGCCGGTGCCGGGGATGTCGAGGCGGCGCGGCTCGGCGCCGGTGGCCAGCAGCAGCTTGTCGTAGGCGACGACCGTGCCGTCGCCGAGGCGGACCGTCTTCGCCGCGCGGTCGAGGGCGACGGCGGGCTGGCCGAGGTGGAGCTCGATGTCGGCCTGGGCGTACCAGGCCGGTTCGTGGACGAAGACGTCCTCCCGGTCGGTCTTTCCCGTGAGGTACCCCTTAGAGAGCGGCGGGCGCTCGTAGGGGTGGTCGCGTTCGTCGCAGATGAGAATCACCCGGCCGGTGAAACCTTCCGACCGGAGGGTCTCGGCCGCCTTGGCACCGGCCAGGCCTCCTCCCACGATGACGAACGTCTGGTCTGCGTCCACCACTTGCTGCCTCCTCGCTGCCGCGCAGTGCGTCTGCGTACCGCCCCCGTGGGGCCTCGCCGTGGGCCGTTCTTCCGGCTGGGGGTCCGGGGGTCGTCCCCCGGGTAAGCACAGCCCGGACGGGTCAGTACCCGCAAGGGCCCGGGATTATCGTGACCCCGCCCCCGTGAGCCTGGCGTGAAGAGTGCGCGCCGAGGCGTCGGTGAGGGCGGCGATCTGGTCGACGACCGCGCGCAGCCGCCCCGCGTCGTCGGCGGCGGCGTCGAAGAGGGTGCGGAACTGCGGGTCGAGGCCGTCGGGCGCGCGGGCGACCAGGGCCTCGGCGAGCTCGGCGATGACGACGCGCTGCTCGGCCCTGAGCTTCTCCTGGTCCTCCCGCTGTATGACGTAGCGGTCGGCGACGGCCTTGAGGACGGCGCACTCCAGCCGCGTGCCGCGGGGGACGACGAGCCCGGCCCCGTACCGCCCGAGCCGGCCCGGGCCCCAGGCCGCGCGGGTGGCCGTCTCGGCGGCCAGGCAGAAGCGGCCGATGAGCTGGCTGGTGGCGTCCTTGAGGCGGGCCTGGGCGACGGCGCTGCCGTCGTAGCCGTGCGGCCACCACTCCTGGGCCAGCAGCCGGTCCAGCGCCTCGGCGAGCTCGCCGGGCTCGGCGCCCGGGGCGTAGCGGCGGGCGGCGACGGCGAACACCTCGCGGCGCTCGGGGCCGGCGCGCAGGACGCCGGGGTCCAGGTGGCCGGCGTGCAGGCCGTCCTCCACGTCGTGCACGGAGTAGGCCACGTCGTCGGCCCAGTCCATGACCTGGGCCTCGAAGCTGCGGCGGTGGGCGGGGGCGCCCTGCCGGAACCAGGTGAAGACGGGCAGGTCGTCCTCGTAGACCCCGAACTTGCGGGAGGCCGGGTCGGTGGGGTGGCCGCCGCGCGGCCAGGGGTACTTGGTGGCGGCGTCGAGCGCGGCGCGGGTGAGGTTGAGGCCCACGCTGACCGGCTCGCCGTCGCCCGTCGACGGGCCGGGCACGAAGCGCTTCGGCTCGAGCCGGGTGAGCAGGCGCAGCGACTGGGCGTTGCCCTCGAACCCGCCGCAGGAATCGGCCACTTCATTGAGCGCCTGCTCGCCGTTGTGGCCGAACGGGGGGTGGCCCAGGTCGTGCGCGAGGCAGGCCACCTCGACCAGATCGGGGTCGCAGCCGAGGGCCGCGCCCAGCTCCCGGCCGACCTGGGCGCACTCCAGCGAGTGCGTCAGGCGCGTGCGCGGCGTGGCGTCCCAGGCCTGGGCGTTGGCGCCCGGGGCGACGACCTGGGTCTTGCCGGCGAGGCGGCGCAGCGCGGCGGAGTGCAGCACGCGCGCCCGGTCGCGCTGGAAGGCCGTCCGCCCGGGCCGCTTGTCGGGCTCGGGCGCCCAGCGCTCCACGTCCGCCGCGTCGTACCCGGCGATGCCGGGGGTCTCGCTGCCTGCGCCTTCGCTCCGTGCTGTGCCTGTGCCGTTCATACCCCCGACGGTAACCGCCGGGTGTGACAGACGGGAGCGGGAACCGGCCGGGGGCGGTCCTGCGTGGTCCGGGCATGAACAGACGCTGGACAGACGTGCGAAGGCGGCGGGCCCGGCGGGTGCTGTGGGCGGTGATGGCGGCCTGCGTGCTGGCCCTGCTGCCGTCCGCCTGGATCCACGCGACCGCCTCGCCCCGTCTGCGGGACGTGCGGGAAGCACCTGCCGCCCAGGTGGCGGTGGTCTTCGGTGCGGGCCTGGACGGCGGGCGGCCGTCGCCGTATCTGGCGGCCCGGCTGAATGCGGCGGTCTCGCTGTACCGGGCGGGGAAGGTGCGGGTGATCCTGGTGACGGGCGACAACGGCCGTGTCGAGTACGACGAGCCGGACGCGATGCGCCGCTATCTGACGGAGCACGGGATTCCGGCCGAGCGGGTGGTCGCCGACTATGCCGGATTCGACACATGGGACTCCTGCGCGCGGGCGCGGCAAGTGTTCGGCGTGCAGCGGGCGGTACTGGTGAGCCAGGAGTTCCACATCCGGCGGGCGGTGGCGCTGTGCCGCGCGGCGGGGATCGACTCGTACGGGGTCGGGGTGTCGAACACGCACGACGCGACCTGGTACGCGGGCGGGGTGCGGGAGGTCTTCGCGGCGGGCAAGGCGGTCGTCAGCGCGGTGGTACGGCCGGACCCGACGTTCCTGGGCCCGCACGAGGCGGGAGTGGAACGGGCGCTGGCGGCCGGTGCCCCGTAAGGGGCGCGGGGCTCCGTTTGATATGCGGCTCCGCCGCGTGGGCGCGACCGGGCGCCCCGTAGGGGCGCGGGGAACTGCGCGACCGGCCCCCACCGGCCCGCAGAACCTGACGGGGCACCGTGGTACCGCATAGCGCCAGGGCACCGGCTACCGCTTCGGCTCCCGGTCGTTGATCGCGTCGAGGTACAGCTTGAAGATCTCGTCGTCGTTGACCGGGCTGTACGACACCCGTGCGCTCTCGTCCCCGTCCGGGCCGCCGCCGTTCAGGCCGCCCAGGACGCCCACCAGGTCGCCGGTCTTCGTCTTCTCGTTGAAGTGGGTGAGCCACGGGCTCCCCGACGTCCCGGAGTAGAAGCCGTCGCACCGCATGCGCAGCTGCTGGTGGCCGTCCAGGCGGTCGGTCATCGCGGTGCAGCGGATGGCCTGGTCCGCCGGGTCGTCGTCGACGTCGGGGTAGCCGATGACCGTCACCCGGTTCGTGTATCCGGGCGTCCGCACCAGCCGGTTCGCGCCCGTCACCCGTTCGAGCTGTCTGCCGCGGGAGTCCGCCTTGACCGTCGCGAACGCGAAGTCGAGGTCGGAGCCGTCCCCGTAGTCGTCGCGGCGCGGGTCGGTGAAGGTGCGGTCGACGGCCCAGACGCCGTACGGCTGCTTGCTCGCGCCCTGCTGGTAGTCGGGGACGAAGGCGGCCGCGTCACCGAACGAGCAGTGCCCCGCGGTCACGATGAGGTTGCCCTTGGGACTGTGCACCACGCTCGCGGTGCAGTGGTGGTTCTTCATGTCCTCGCCGACGTAGAAGATCACGCCCACCGTCGGCACCCCGTCGAAGTGCCGCGCGCTGCCGGTGATCTTCTGGGCCTCGCTCTTGGCGTCGGGGTCGGCGTCGGCGTCCTCGGGGTTCCCGGGGTCCGTGGAGGACGTCATCCGGGTGGGGCCCCAGAAGCGGCGGGCCTCCTCGCTGGACCAGCTGCCGTCCCGGCCGTGGCCACCGGCCCCCTTGGGAACGACGGCGGCGAGGGTGACGACATAGAGCCCCGCGAGCACGGCCCGGACCCACCGGGCCCGGCTCCACCAGGAGAAACGCACGGGCACCCCCACCACGTCAGGAAGGTAGTCGACAGGCTAACCGCAACTGCCGGGATACGGCGCACACCGGGCTGTTTTCCGCACAGTCCGATGACACGTGTTCCGCTGCAGGACAGCGTACGGACGCCCCGCGGACCCCGGCCGACCCAGCTGCACCGGATGCCGCCACATGGCTCACCGGACCATGTGCCCCGTCCCGGTGACGCGCAAGCACGCCCGGGGCCACCATGGCCCGAGGACCCGCCCGCCCTACCGGATGGAGCGTCAGATGTCCGACCGCACCGGCCGCACCGATCGCACACCGCACCGCCTCGACCCGGCGGGCACCCGCCGGCACGAGGACGACGCAGGCCTGCGCGCGCGAGGAGCGGCCGTTCCCGTCGTGCTGCCCGGTGACGTCCCGGCCGTGGCCGTCACCCGGCACGAGGAGCTGAAGGAGTTCCTCGCGGACCCCGATGTGGCCAAGGGCGCCTGCCACTTCACGGCCCTGCGCGAGGGGGCGATACCCGACGGCTGGCCGTTGACGATCTTCGCCACGCTCGAAGGCATGACCACCGCCGACGGCATCGACCACCGGCGGCTGCGCGGCATCGTCACCAAGGTCTTCACCCCCGCCCGGATCGAGGGCCTGCGGCCCCGCGTCGAGCGGCTGACCGCTGAACTCCTGGACGGACTCGGCGCGGCCGCGGACGCCTCCGGCGTGGTCGACCTGCGGCACCACTTCGCCCTCCCGCTGCCCATGTCCGTCATCGGCGAACTGCTCGGCGTCCCGCCCGGGATGCGGGGCGAGCTCCGCCGGTTCTCGTACGCCATCGCCAGGACGACGGCCACGCCCGAGGAGAGCACGGCCACCAACCTCGGCATGGCCGAGGCCCTCGGCCGCCTCGCCGCCCTGCGCCGCGCCGAGCCCGGCGACGACCTCACCAGCGCCCTGGTGGCCGCGCACGACGAGGACGGGAGCGCCCTGGACGACCGCGAACTGACGGCCACCCTGCTGACCCTGGTCGTCGCCGGGCACGAGACCACGCTCGCCCTGATCACCAATGCGGTGCGGGCGCTGTGCACCCACCCGGACCAGCTGGAGCTGGTCCGGTCGGGCAAGGCGGGCTGGGCGGACGCGGTGGAGGAGACCCTGCGCTACGACGCCCCCGTGGGCCTCTTCCCCTTCCGCTATCCGCTCCGCGACCTGCCCGTGGGCGGGACGGTCGTGCCGCGGGGCACGCCGGTCCTCGCGGCCTACGCCTCCGCCGGGCGCGACGAGCGCGCCTACGGGCCGGACGCGGACCGCTTCGACGTCACCCGCCGCCCGGCGGGCCGGCTGCTGTCCTTCGGCCACGGCGCGCACTACTGCATCGGCGCGCCGCTGGCCCGCCTGGAGGCGACCGTCGCACTGGAGGCGCTCTTCGCCCGCCACCCGGACCTCGCACTGGCCGTCCCGGACCACGAACTGCCCCGGCTGCCCAGCTTCATCAGCAACAGCACGGAGGTCCTGCCGGTGCGGCTTTTTCGCGCCCCGTAGGGGCGCGGGGAACTGCGCGACCAGCCACGACGCGCCTGCAGTCGAGGTTCTCGGGGCTTCGCCCCGGACCCCTGGGGTGGTGCGTTGTCTGCGGGCCGGTGGGGGCTGGTCGCGCAGTTCCCCGCGCCCCTACGGGGCACCGTGGCGCCGTGTGACGAAGGGCGCACGCCCCCGGCGTGAAAGGTCTGCGGTGCGCCCCCGGGCGGTCTACGCTGGCCTTCCCGGACCGCAGAGGAGCGCACCCGCATGAACGGCTGGACCGCGAGCGACATCCCCGACCAGAGCGGCCGTACCGCCGTGGTGACCGGTGCCAACAGCGGGCTCGGCCTGGTGACCGCCCGTGAACTCGCCCGGCACGGCGCGCGCGTGGTGCTGGCCTGCCGGGACACGACGCGCGGCAAGGCCGCCCTGGAACTGCTGCGGTCCCAGGTGCCCGACGCCGACGCCGAGTTGGGGCAGCTGGACCTCGCCGACCTCGCCTCCGTGCGGTCCTTCGCGGACGGCCTGGCGGGCGAGCGGATCGACCTGCTGATCAACAACGCCGGTGTGATGGCGCTGCCGCAGCGCAAGACGGTCGACGGCTTCGAGATGCAGTTCGGGACCAATCACCTCGGCCACTTCGCCCTGACCTGCCTGCTGCTGCCGGGGCTCCGGGCCGCCGGGCCGGGGGCGCGGGTGGTGACCGTCTCCAGCGGGCTGCACTTCCTGGGCAACGTCGACCCGCGCGACCTCAACATGGAGCGGCGCTACCGGCGTTGGATCGCGTACGGCCGCTCCAAGAGCGCCAACCTGCTGTTCGTGCACGAGCTGGCGCGGCGGCTCGCCGCCGAGGGCTCGCCGGTCGTCGCGGCCGCCGCGCACCCCGGCTACGCGGCCACCAACCTCCAGACGGCGGGGCCGCGCATGGAGGAACGGGCCTGGGCCGAGCGGGCGGTGGAGCTGGCGAACCGGCTCGTCGCCCAGAGCGCGGAGGACGGCGCGCTGCCGACGCTGTACGCGGCGACGGCACCGGGGGTCCGGCCGGACGAGTTCATCGGGCCGCGGGTACAGCTGTGGCGCGGGGCGCCTGCGCGGTCGGTGCGCGCAGGCTGGACTTTGTCCGACGCGGCCGGGCGGGGCCTCTGGGAGGCCTCGGAGAAGCTGACGGGGGTCACGTACGCCTAGCGCCCCGTAGGGGCGCGGGGAACTGCGCGACCAGCCACCGACGGCCTGCAGCCGACGCACCACCCCAGAGGTTCGGGGCGCAGCCCCGAGAACCTCGACTGCGGGAGCGCCGTGTCCCGCGCCCCTGACGGGGCGAGAACG
>NZ_JBSFWU010000055.1:0-50854 GCF_053594995.1 Streptomyces sp. NPDC002536 | reverse complement strand
GCCCACGCGGCGGAGCCGCATGATGTAACAGCCCCGCGCCCCTGACGGGGCGCCCGGCGCGGGGCGCTCAGTCGATGATGCCCGCAGCCCGCGCCTCGACGAGCCAGTCGGGAAACTCGACCATGAGCTCCTTGTAGAGCTCGTCATGCGTCAGCGCCATCGGCTCACGCCCCGCATGGAAGAACCCCGCATTGTCGACGACACGTCGCCCCGGCACCGGCAGGTCGTCCAGCCGGCGCAGGAACTCGAAGCCCTTGCCCTCCGGGTCGCCGAAGCCGACGAACTGCCAGAAGATCGGCAGGTGCGCGGCCTCGCACAGCGCCTTCTCGGCGGCCGGCTTGCTGTACGGAGCGCCGTCGGTCTGGAAGATGACGAAGGCGGGATCGGTGGCGCCGGACGCCCGGTAGTGGTCGATCACGGCCTTCATGGCCCAGTGGTAGTTGGTGCGGCCCATGTGGCCGTAGGACGCGTGGAGTTCGTTGATCCGGCCCTCGTGGTTCCCGAGGTCGATCTCGGCCGTGCCGTCGACGTCGGTGGAGAAGAAGACGACGGGCACGACGCCGTCGTCGTCGAGGTTGGCCGCGAGTCCGAGTGCCTGCTCGGCGAGGTGCTGGACGCTGCCGTCCTTGTAGTACGGGCGCATCGAGCCGGAGCGGTCGAGGACGAGATAGACGGCCGCCCGCTGTCCCGCGAGGCCCTGCTTGCGCAGCGAGACCCCGGCCGACTTGTAGAGGCTGACCAGCGCGGGGGCCTGCTGCTGCACCTTCTCCAGGCTGACGGCCGCCCCGCCCATGGCCGGTGCGGGCTCCGGGTCCGGGCCGGGGGCCGGCTCGGGGACGGGGTTCGGCGGGGGCGTGGGGACGGGCTCCGGCTGCGGTACGGGCTTGGGCTCCGGCATCGGGGTCGGTGCGGGCTCGGGCTCGGGGACCGGCTCGGGGCGCGGCGGGCCGGGGGTGGGGACCGGGCCGAGCGGTCCGGGGTCCGGAATCGTCGGGTCGGCGGCGCGCTCGGCGGTGGTCTGTGCGGGGACGGTCACGGAACCGGCCGCGGCGCTGTCGGGCCCCGCACTCTGCTGGGGCACGGCCGGTTCGTCTTGGCCCGCCGGTTTGCCCAGGCCGAATGCGTTCCGCAGCAGACTCCGAATGCCCATGGGGAGATGTCCTCTTGGTGTGAAGTGTCTGGTGTGATGGGAAAAGTTCCCCGGTGGTGCGACGCAGTAAGGCTAGCCGTCAACACCCGTCCCGTAGGGCCACACCTGCCCCGCGCGCGTCGCTGTCACACAGACAGCAACAAGCGCCTCACGTGTCATCAGGAATCCAATTGCCGTGGAAACCCAGCGGCACTCGCACCGGAAGGTGCACCCGGGCCACCGGACCCGCCGCGACGTCCTGGGCCGCCAGCACCACCAGATCCGTGGCCGCACGGGCCGGGTCGTAGGCGAAGGACAGCACCCAGCCGTCGTCCTCGGCCGCATCCGCGGCGGCGGGGACGAACACGCCCTCGCCGATGTCACCGCCCGGCGGCATCCGGAACTCCTCGCTCGTTCCGCGCAGGAAGTCATATTTGACGAGTCCGGCGCCAAAGCCGCCCCGGTAGCCGTCCGTTCCCCGGCAGTCCTCCCGCTCGTGCACCGCGTAGGCGTAGCGGTACGGACCGGTCAGCCGCCGCGGGTCGGCCCGCGGGAACTCCACCGCCCGGTCGTCCAGCTGCTGTCGCCGCACGGTTCCGGCGGCCAGGTCGGCCGTCCAGCTCTCCAACTGCCCGCGGTGCTTGTCCGGAGCGCGCCGGCCGCCGTCGAAGAGCCGGTCGTAGCGCACGAGATGGACGGTCACGCACCGCCCGCCGTCGTGCTCGTAGGCGTTCACCGGGTGCAGCACGAAACACGGCTCGATCTCCAGCCAGCGGACGTCCGCGGCCCTGCCCTCCCGCGGCAGTACCCCGAGCCGCGCCGGGCGCCCCGGCTCCCAGGCGTACGGGAAGCCGTTGCGGCTGCGCTCCGGGGCGAGGACCACGGGGAGGTCGTAGAGCAGCACGTGGTGCTCGGTGAGCGAGAAGTCGTGCATCATCGGCCGCCCCGCGACGGGAACGTCGACACGGCGCCGCACACAGCCGTCCGTCCCCACGACCAGGTACTGCACGTACGGCCAGGCCCAGCAGTACGCGACCGCGTGCAGCTCCCCGGTCCGCGGGTCGACGACCGTGTGCGCCGCGAACCCGCCGGGCAGGGTGCCGTGGAAGTCGAACGGGCCGACCGTGAAGAGCTCGGAGTCGATCTCGTAGGGCAGCGCACCGCCCTCGACGAGCGCCAGGCAGTGGCCCGCGAAGAACTGCACGTGGCTGTTGGGCGCGAAGTCCGTCCCCAGATGGCGCGGCCCGTGCAGCAGCTTCTCGCCGAGCCGCCCGGCGACGGCGTCGGAGCGGATCCAGCGGTTGCGGTACCACTCGGCCCGGCCGTTGCGCAGCCGCACTCCGTGGATCATGCCCTCGCCGCTGAACCAGTGGTACGCGGCGGGCTCGTCGACCTGCAGCGGATTGGGCCCGTTGCGCAGGTAGCGCCCGCGCAGCGATTCGGGGAGGCGGCCGGTGACCGGCAGGTCGAAGGCGGTGATCTCGTCGTGCACGGGGGCGAAGAGGCCGCCGAGGCAGGGGTTGGCCGCTCGGTCCGCACCGGTCATGACCCACCGCCTCCCCCGGCCCGCCCCCGCGGCGCCCTCCCGACCACCATCCAGCGGAAGGGGACGTTCTGCCAGCGGCGGCCGCGCTTTCCGGGCTTTTCCGGCAGCGTCCCGCGGTCTTTCGGGGCGGGGAACACCCGGGGAAGCCCAGGACACGGGCAGGACAAGAGCAGGGCAATAAATGCGGGCCGGGCAACCCTCCCGTCCCGTTCCCGACTCTTTATCGGTGACTATTGCCGGACGAACACGAGTACCCACCACAGGGGCAGGGAGTTGAGTCGCACATGGGCCTGACCAGCAGGTCGCTCTTCTACACGGTGACGTTCGGCGCCGTGTTGTGCGTAGCCCTCATGGTGTGGGTGTGGCCGAGGCTGGCCGGGCGCGGAGTGCTGCCCGTCCTGGGACGGCTGGGCTCCATCCTGACCACCCAGTTGGCGATCATGGCGGCCCTGCTGCTCGCGGTGAACTCCTGGGGCCAGTTCTACGGCACCTGGGGCCAGCTCCTCGGCCGCGTCGACAAGGCGCCGGTGAACGTCAACGAGATGACCCAGGGCGCCCCGTACGCGACGGTCGGCGCCTCGAAGGACGGGCTCGTGCAGCCGGCCGGTCCGCAGGGCATCGACAAGGTGGGCGGAATTCCGCGCGGCCCGGCCGAGAAGGAGGGCAAGGTCCAGTCGGTCCGGATCATCGGGCAGAAGTCGCGCGCGATCAATCCCGCTTTCGTCTATCTGCCGCCGCAGTACTTCCAGAAGCAGTACGAGCGCCACCGCTTCCCCGTCATGGTGGTCATCAGCGGATATCCCGGCGGGATCATGAATCTCGCCCAGCACCTCCAGGTGCCGCAGACCGCGGGCACGCTGCTCGCGCAGAACAAGATGCAGCCGACGATCATCGTCATGGTCCGCCCGACCATCGCCCCGCCGCGCGACACCGAGTGCGTCGACGTGCCGGACGGCCCGCAGGCGGAGACCTTCTTCACCAAGGACCTGCCCGACGCGCTGAAGAGCACCTACCGCGTGGGCAACGACCCCAGCGCCTGGGGCGTCCTCGGCTACTCCTCGGGCGGCACCTGCGCCCTGGAGCTCGCGATGCGCCAGCCGGACGTCTACCCCGCGGCCGCCGCGCTCTCCGGCGACTACAAGGTCGGCAGCGACCCCACGACCGGCAAGCTCTTCGGCAGCGGCCCCGACGCCAAGCAGCGCCAGCGCGAACACGACCTGATCTGGCGCCTGGAGAACATGCCGGTGCCGCGGGTGTCGGTGCTCGTCACCAGCAGCAAGAAGGGCGAGAAGAACTTCGGGGAGACCGAGAAGTTCCTGAAGGCGGTCAAGCAGCCGATGACGGCCTCGTCGATCATCCTTCCCGAGGGCAGCCACAACTTCCAGACCTGGCGCCGGGAGATCGGCCCGGCCCTGGAGTGGATGAGCCAGCAGCTCACCTTCCCCCAGGACACCGCCGACAAGCCCAAGCAGTGATCACCGCGGCGGCCCGCCCGTCAGCTGCTCGCCCAGCCATCCGAAGGCCGCCGGGTACAGCGTGATCCACGTCCCGTAGTTGTGGCCGCCGGTCGGCAGCAGCATCGTCTTCAGCCGCACCGGCGACCCGGCCGCCGCCCGCTGGAAGTCCTCGATGTAGCTCGGCGGGCTCTCCCGGTCCTGCCGCGACGTCGCGAGGAACAGCCCCACATCGGCCCTGGTGTGCGCCACCAGCCAGGTGGGGCTGTTGCGCTCCCGCAGCGCCGGGTCGGTCACCGCCCCCCGGTCCCCGTTGAGCGGATCCGGATCCAGCCCGGCGCCGGCCCCGAAGACCTTCGGGTACTGCAGCGGCAGCTTCGCCGCGCACAGGCCCCCCGTCGAAATCCCCAGCAGGCCCCACGACTTCGGCTCGGGCGCCGTCCGGAAGTGGCTGTGCAGCAGCTCCGGCACGTCGGCGGCGAGCCATGTGGCCACCTTGCGCCCGTCCACGTCGGAGCAGTCGGTGTCCACGCCCCCGGGGTTGATGATCGGCGCGGCCAGGATGAACGGCCGCGTCTCCCCGTTCTGCAGCAGCCGCTCGTAGGCGCCCGGCATCCTGCCCTGCTCCATCCACGACTGCGGCGAACCCGGCACCCCGTGCAGCAGCACGACGACCGGGAACGCCGTGCGGCGGTACCGCGGGTCGTCGTACTGCGGCGGGGTCCACACCATGACCTGGCCGGAGAGCCCGGACCGGGAGCCGTGGAAGTACGTCTCCCGCATCCCGTTGTCCCCGCGGATGAACCGGGCCCGCTGCGCGGGCGGGCCCGGCATGGAGACCGGGCCCTTGTCCCCGGAGCGGCCCAGCAGGTCGTCCCAGGAGGCGTAGAGGCCGTAACTGGTGTTGATCCACACGGCGACCACACAGATCGCGGTCGCCTGGCACAGCCCGATCAGCACCACCCGCCCCAGCCAGCGCACCGGCCCGGGGCCGGGGATCCTCGCCCAGAGCAGCAGCGTGGCCAGCACCGTCAGCACGGTCACCGCGAGGAGCAGCGCGAGGAACGCGGTTCCGGTCAGACTCATCCCGCAGACGCTCCCTCGGCTCGGCGGCGGTCGGTTGCGGTGACTGCGCCCGACCATAATCGAGGGACTGTCCGGTTGCCCGGGGTATCGGCCAGCCGTACCCGGACGGGGCCGACGGCCCCGGTCGACAGGGCCTGGTCAGCCCGCGGAACCGCCGTCCGTGGAGTCCAGGATCTCCATGGCGACCTTGAGCAGCGCGGCCCGCCTCGCCTCCGGGTCGCCCGGCATCTCGTCCAGCGTGAAGGTGCCGAAGTGCACGGTCAACAGGGCGCTGGAGAACCGCACGAGGGTCTCCAGGGGCGCGTCGTCGCCGTCCTCCGCGGCGTGCACCAGCTGGGAGACGGCGCCGACCCGCTCCCGCAGCCGAGCGCCGATGTCGAGGTCGCGCAGCGTCGCCTGGTTCTCCTGCAGGATCCGGTACAGCGGTGCGGCGTCGCGCACCGCGACGCTGTAACGGCTCAGCAGCTCGCGCTTGTTCTCCAGCGTGGGCGGCCGCTCGCGGCCCCAGGCGATGAGTTCGTCGACGGGCTCGCCCAGCCGGTCGGAGAGCGCGGTGAGGATGTCCTCCTTGGTCTTGAAGTGGTAGTACAGCGCGGCCTTGGTGACCCCGAGCTCCTCGGCGATCTCCCGGAGCGAGGTCTTCTCGTAGCCGCGCGTCACAAAGAGGCCGAGGGCGGTCTGCTGAATGCGCTCGCGGGTGTCGCTCCTGCGCGCCCGGGGGGTTGTGCCCATGGCCTTCTCTCCTGCTCTCCGTCGCGTCGTCCCGTCGTCCGCTCCCCCCGGCCGGTGAGCCTACTTGACGACCGGTTAGCACCAGGACCGGTTACGTTATGAACGAAACTGGCCGGTCGGCAAGGAGGTTCAGCGGTCCATCGGGTGAGCCCCGCACCCACGCGGGTGCGGAGGACGATGATGACGCAGGAAGCGGCCACCGTGGAGCGGGCTCTGGCGCGATATCGCTGCGGAGAGGGCGGTCCGCGTCATCCGGACGCGCGACGCCGCCGGAATCCCCGCTGTCACCCTTCCGGAGGTACCCCCGCCGCCGGTCCGGCCGCGCCGGCCAGGACGTCCTCGTGGGCCGAGGTGAGCAGCTCGGTCGCGCCGGCCAGCAGGGCCAGCCGCTTCTCCTCCGGGTCGCCGTCCAGCTGTCTGATGGCGAAGGTGCCGAAGTGCAGCGTGAGCAGGGACGTCGCGAAGCGGACCCGGGCGTTCAGCGAGGAGTTCTCCTCCTGGAGGAGGTCCGACAGGGCGGCGACCCGGTCCTTGAAGTCCTGGCCGACGCTGAGTGCGTCGAGCGTCGCCTGGTTCGCTATGAGGATGTCGAACAGCGGCGCCGCATCATGGAAGATGACGCTGCACCGGGCCAGCAGCTCCTGTTTGACGGCCAGTTCGCGCGGTTGCCGTTTTCCCCAGGCGATGAGTTCGTCCATCTTCCTCCCGAGATCCAGGAAGAGGCTGACGAGGATGTCCTCCTTGGTCTTGAAGTGGTAGTAGAGGGCCGCCTTGGTGACACCGAGCTCGTCCGAGATCTCCCGGAGCGCGGTCTTCTCGTATCCCTGCTCGAGGAATAACTTCAGTGCGACGTCCTGGATGCGCTGCCGGGTGTTGCTACGGCGGGGTGTTGTCGTGCTCCCCATCGGCTGTTCCCTTCGCTCGGGAGGGCCGGGGACCGGCCGCTCTTGCCGCTCAGCAGGCAGGCAGCCTAGCCTACTTGACGCCCGGCAAGTCGGTTTCTAGTCTTTCGGGGAACGCTGGCCCGGCGGCAGGTAAGGAAGTTGAACTGCCGTCAGAAGCAGCCAGTGAACTGACCGGAATGCCTGGTTCCGTTTTTCTGGACACAGCACCGCACGACATCTGAGAACAACACTCCGGACCGAGGGGACGGTGCGCGTCACATGGCACGACACCTTGCTGCCGCAGCCGCACACGACATGTACGTGATGGGCCACTACGCGATGGACCCCGGCGTGGTGGCCCCGCAGGTACCGGACGACTCCCTTCCGGACGAGTCCTTCCGGGAGGACGCCCTCCCTGCCGTCTTCGAGGGGCTGAGCGTCCCCATCCGCACGGCCGCCTCGCTGCTGGGCCTCTCCCCCTGGACGGTGGCCCACCTGATAGAACGCGGCGAACTCGTCAGCGAGCGCGGCGGCCAGTACCGCTATGTCACCCTGACCAGCATTTTTTCTTATCGACGACGCACCCGATAAAAGCCGTCGAACGCCTTCGGTCGACAACTCCCCTATTTCCTGGGCCCGCTGGCTCGAATGAGTGAAAGCCCGGAACTTCTCAAATGGGCCGGAGTTAGGCAGAGCGCTTTCTCAATGGGGGCGCTACTCGATCGAAAGGCATAGACGTGCTCAAGAAGGTTCTCGCGACGGCCGCTCTGACGGCGACCGCGGTCGGTACCATGGCCGGCCCCGCCATGGCCGTCGGCAACGACACCGACGTCGCCAACGCGAACGGTGCCAAGACCGGCTACGGCAACACCTCGACGGGCGGCAAGGAAAGCCCGCAGATGAGCCTGATCCAGGGCACGCTGAACAAGCTGTGCATCGGTATCGGCAAGGCCGAGGTCCAGTCCCTCATCGGACTCCTCAACGTCGGTGTCCAGGACGTTCCGATCCTCACGTCGCAGCAGCAGCAGCAGTGCACCGACAACTCCACGATCAACGACGGCGACGACGCGCTGTCGCACCTGGTCGACGAGATCCCGGTTCTCTCGGGCAACGGCTCGGCGAACGGGCACTGACCTTCCGGTCACGGAACAATCCCCCTGTGGCGGGTGTGCGGGACCTGCCACGGGGGGATTTCCGTGTGCCCCGGTCCGGCCGGGCCGGGGAATTCCGTCGAATTGATGCTCATCGGGCCGCGGCGTGGGCCGAACGACTGATGCCGGATAACCTCCGCCGATGCCGTGAGTTAGGCAGAGAGCCACTGGAATTCGTCGACCGGAGCGAAGGAAATATCGTGATCAAGAAGGTTGTGGCCACGGCCGCTCTGGCGGCCTCCGCGGTCGGTGGAGGAGCGGCTCCCGCACTGGCGATCGGCAACGACAGCGATGTCGCCAACGCCAACGGTGCGTACCAGTCCTACGGGAACACCTACACGGGCGGTTACATGAGCCCGCAGATGGGTCTGATCAACGGCTCGTTCAACAAGCCCTGCATCGCCATCGGCAAGCTGGGCGCCCAGTCGCTCGTCGGCCTGGTGGGCATCGGTCTCCAGGACATTCCGATCCTGTCCTCGCAGCAGCAGCAGATGTGCACCGAGAACTCGACGATCAACGATGGCGACGACGCCCTGTCGCACATCCTGGACGACATTCCGATTCTGTCCGGCAACGGTTCGGCCAACGAGGAGGAGCACGAGTTCGGGCACGACTTCGGAATCGGCCGGCACCACCACCACGAAGGACGGCACGGCCACTAGCCGGCCGACACGCTGCCGCAGTGCAGCGCGGAAGCCGCCCCCGGCGACCCCGGGGGCGGCTTCGTCATGTCCCGTGCGGGCTCTCGTGGTAGACGGTGAGCACCGCGCCGCCCACCTCGATGCGCCGGTGGTCGCGGACCTCGCCCTTGCGCAGGGCGTCGAGGCACTTGCGGAACATCCCCATCTCCTCGCCGGTCAGCACCGCGGCCGCCAGGTCGAGCAGTTCGGCGACGCTGCGATCGGTGAGCACATCGGGCAGTTCGCCGGAGAGCAGCACCACGGATTCCCCTGAGCGGCCCCGGACGACGGCATTGGACGTCGAACCGCCACTGACAACGAGCACACGTTCCCCCATCCACCAGAGGGTTCGTGCCACTCACTCGCCTCGGGCAGGTGGAGACGATATCCGTGCGACCGCATGATCCTCGGGCGCTCCGGAATATTCACCGGATTCAGTCGTACCGGGAACCGGAACGGACGCCCCGGGCGTCCGGAACGTCAAGTGCCGCGCGGATATGCGCTGTTGCCCGAATTCTCTCGTACGGCTATTCGTCCTTGGGTTCGCGTTCGAGGAGGGATTCGACGAGTGCGGCCACGTGCCGGCGGTCGTCGGAGGAGAGCCGCTGGACACTGGCGATCAGCAGGTCCACCTCGGGGTCGGGCCGGGACGCGGGGGCCTGCTCCTCCGGGGCGGTGTACAGGTGGATGCCGCAGGCCTCGGCGGCCGCGCGGCGCAGGGTCTCCAGGGGGAGTTCGAGTCCGCGGGAGAGGCCTTCGAGGGTGGCCGGCTGCGGCATGCGCGCCAGGCGCTCGGCCGTGGCCAGGTGGTGCACCGTCGAGCGGGGGATCCCGCCCCGCCGTGCGACCTCCCCGTAGGACCAGCCCTGCCGGTCGAGTCGCTGTCGGATGATCTGCTGCAGTGCGTTGGCCACTGACGGTCGCTTCCTGCTCTCGGCTGGCTCTGGCCCGCTCGGGTGGAACCGATTCTACGGGCGGGGGCCGGCCGCGCCATGGGGGAGGTCTGCCGAACCGCTTGCGCGGAGCCGTGCCGCGCCACTAGTGTCCAATCTCGTTGGACAGCTCGTCCGATCACATCGGACGCAGGCTGGGGGGTCCTGCCTGCGTCCGGGTCGTAACGCCGTGCACCACCATCCCGGAGGGGGACAACCATGCTGGATGTCAACGAGCTCGAGGCCGAGTCCGCCGAACTGCTTCCCGGCCGCGAGGCCCTGGGCAAGCTGAAGTTCGACTTCTTCCGCCAGGACAACTTCACCACCCACATGGCCAACGTCGACGCGCACAACCAGTCGGACGCGGTCAACATCTGCTCGCCGGACGCGGTCGCGCAGTCCGAGGCGATGCAGGGCATCTCCGTCTCGCAGTAGCAACACCCCCAGCCGTACCGGCAGTTCGTTCCGCCACACCAGTTGTAGCACTTCGCACCGACAGAGAGAGGCAAGACCATGAGCATGAACCCGCAGGAGCTCGAGGCCGAGTCCGCCGAACTGCTTCCCGGCCGCGAGGCCCTGGGCAAGCTGAAGTTCAGCTTCCACCGCACCACGCACGTCACCAAGCACATCGCGAACGTCCACGCGCACAACGAGTCGCTCGCGCTCAACAGCGACTCCCCGTTCGCCACGGCCCAGTCCGAGGCGGCGCAGTCGATCTCCATCCACCAGTAGTCCCACCCGCACGACCCACGCATGCGGACCGCGTCCGGGGGAGGGCGCGGTCCGCGAGGGGGGACGCGGTTTCGCCGAGGGGGAGAACACAGATGACGGTGGTCGGAGACCACGACGCCGGCCGCAGCCGCCATCGCACGGGCGACATCGCGACCTTGGGGTTCGGTACCGGATGGCCGGACGTCCTGACAGGGGACGAATCCGGGGCCCCGGTGCCGGGGCCCGGCGGCTTTCCGTACTCCCGGTTGTGGGAGGACGGGGCGGGGGAGACCGCCACCGCGCCGCTGCCCGTACCGCAGCGGCCGCCGCAGACGCAGCCGGCCGGTCCGCTGCCCGGAACACGGGCCGTCGTCCCGCGGCTCAGCGCGGGGCTGCGTCTGCACGGCGAGTACCAGGGATCGGGCTTCACCGAGCCCAAGTACATCGCCCGCCGCGGCGACGGCCAGGTCGTGCAGCTGACCAGGCTGCTGCACCTGACCGCGTCCGCCGTCGACGGCGAGCGGGACACCCATGCCATCGCCCGCCTGGTCAGCGCGGAGTTCGGGCGGGAGGTCAGCGCCGAGAACATCGCCTACCTGGTGGAGAACAAGCTCGACCCGATGGGCATCACCGTGCCCGAGGGGCAGGAGGACGACCGGGCCGGCGGCCCGCGCTCGGACCTGCTGCTCAGTCTCAAGGGCCACACGGTCCTCTTCACCGAACGCCGGGTCGCCGGGATCTCCCGCGCACTGGCCTGGCTGCACCGGCCGCCCGTGGTGGTGCTGGTGCTGCTCGCCGCCGTCGCCATGGACACCTGGCTGTTCGGCTTCTACGGCGCCATGACACCCGTGCTGCACGTCCTGGACCAACCGCTGCTGCTGCTCGCCGTGTTCGGGCTGATCGTGGCGTCGCTCGTCTTCCACGAGTTCGGTCACGCGTCGGCATGCAGATACGGAGGCGCGGACCCCGGCTGCATCGGCTGCGGGCTCTTCCTGATCTGGCCGTCGATGTACACCGACGTCACCGACGTCTACCGGATCGGCCGCGCCGGGCGGATCCGTACCGACCTCGGCGGCGTCTACTTCAACGTCGTCTTCATGCTGGGCCTGACCGGCCTGTACTTCCTCACCGGACAGCCCTTCCTGCTGAGCGCCGTCTACCTCGGCCACTTCGAGGTGCTGGAGCAACTGATGCCCGCCGTCCGGCTGGACGGCTACTTCATCCTCGGCGACCTCGCCGGAGTGCCCGACCTCTACGGCAAGATCAAACCGATCCTGCTGAGCATGGTGCCGGGCCGTCCGGTCGATCCGGCCGTGGCCGACCTCAAGCGCAGCACCCGCGTGATCGTGACCGCCTGGGTCGTCACGATGGTGCCGCTGCTGCTGGGCGACCTCTGCTACGCGCTGTGGAACCTGCCCCGCCTCATCGACACCGGTATCCGGTCGCTCACACAGCAACTCACCGGAACCTTCGAGGCGTTCGCCGACGGGCAGGTGGCCAGCGGACTGGCCGGCGTGCTCGGCAGTCTCATGCTGATCTGCCCGCTCGCCGGCATGACGTACCTGTCCGTCCGGCTCACCGGGCGGCTGGCGCGCAACGCCCTGCGCGCCACGGCCGACCGGATGTGGCTGCGGTTCGTCCTCGCGGCGGCCGTCGCCGGGGTGGCCACGACGCTGGGCTTCGCGTGGTTCAGCGGCGTCACGCCCAAGCCGCTGCCGCCCGCGCCGCCCATTGCACCGATCCTCCAGCCCCACGTGCCCACCGCCCCGCCGGCGGCGGACCGGCCCACCCTGCCCGGCCGCACCCCCGCCGAGGGCCACACCGGCCCCGGCGCGTCCGGCGGCCAGGGCGGTACGGAACCGGTGGTCGTGCCGCTGCCGTGGCGCACGCCGCAGCCGAGCAACCCGGCCGTCGTGCTGCCGCCCCCGAGCCCGGGGACGACGCCCGCGCCGCCCGGACCGAAGCCGGCCCCGACCGGCGTGGCACCGCGGCCGCCCGCCCCCTCGCCCGCCGCCCCGTCGAAGCCGGCGCCCGCGGTCGGCCCGAGCGTGGTCCCGTCGGCCGTGCCGCCGCACCCCAGCGCTCCCGCCTCCGCCCCGGCCGGCGCGACTCCGTCGCCCGGGGGCCCGAAGCCCCCGGCGAGCCCGCCGGCGGTGTCGCCGCCCGCGTCACCCCGGCCCGCTCACTGAGCACCCGTCACCCAGCTCACTGCAACAGGTCATCGAAAAGGAACACGCCCATGTACCGGTCCACACCGCTGTCCCGTTCCGTCCTCCGCCTCGGCCTGATGGCGGCGGGCGTCGCGGCCGCCGCCACCGCCGTGCCCGCCCAGGCGGCCGAGATCACCATGGACAACGTCCGCACCACGGCGAACCACCATCACCACGTGCAGTTCCGCGACAGCTTCACGGTCCACCAGCTCGGCACGGTCGGCACCGCCGCCGTCCGCAACCAGGCCACCGCGACCGGCGCCGGCTGCACCGCCGACGACGCCTGCCGTTCGGTGGCGCTGTCCTTCCAGATCGTCACCCTCGCGGGACAGCACGTCCACCTCAACGCCGTCAACGACGGCACGGCGGTCAACGACCACTGCACCGGCTGCCAGACCCTGGCGGGCGCCTACCAGTTCGTCGTCTCCACCCCCTCGCCGCTCCACCTGAGCGCCGCCACCCGCGGCCGCCTGGCCGACGTCCACCGCAGGCTCGACGCCCTGGGCCGCTCGCAGCTGCCGGCCACCGAGCTGAAGCAGCAGACCGATGCCCTGGCCGCCGAGGTCACCTCGATCCTCAAGGACGCCGTCGCAGCGGCGAACCACCCGGCCGCCCGGGCCGTCACCGTGCACCGGCACCTCGAGGGCTGGCCCGGCCACTGAGCGGTTGCGGGCCCGGCCGGGGACCGTGCGCCATAATCCCGGCCATGGAAGCGGACCGCCGAGTGCAGCTCCCTCCCGAGCTGCACCGGCGGTTGCTCGCCGATGCGGTCGCCGTGGGGGCGTCCTTCCCGCTGGTGCTCACCGGCGGCTATGCGCTGCGGGCGCACGGCCTGGTGGAGCGGCCGGTCCGCGGCCCGGCCCTGGCCACGGGGTCCCCGGCGCCGATGCGGGAGATCGCCGCCGTGCTGCGGGGCGGGCTGCTGGAACGCGGCTGGCGGGTGCGGGACCTGGAGGCCGAACCGCTGTCGGCACGGTTCACGGCGGGCGACCCGGTGACGGACGCGGAGTGCCAGCTGCACGTCCTCAAGGAGACGATGTGGCGCCCGCCGGTCCCCACCGCCTGGGGCCTGGCCCTCGCCGTCGAGGACGTCGTCGGCACCAAGGTGCGCGCCCTCGCCGAGCGGGGCTTCGCGCGGGACCTCGTCGACGTGCACGCCGCCTCGGCCCGCTGGTCCCGGCCCGAGCTGGAGGAGTTCGGCCGACGGCACGCGCGGGACGCCCTCGACCTCGCCGACCTGCGGGACCGGCTCGACCGGGCCGACTGGTACGGCGACGCCGAGTTCGCCGCGTACGGACTGGACGCCGAGGAGAGCGCGGCACTGCGGCGCTGGGCGCAGGAGTGGTCCGACGACATCGGCGAACGCCTCGTCGAGGAGGCGCCCTACGAGGACGACGACACCTCGGAGGCCCCGGAAGGGTGACAATCCCGGCTTCCTCGGCAAATGCGTGGAAGATGGGCGGAACTGTGGTCACAGGCGTGGCAAGGACGGCCACACCAGGTTCCGGGAGCGCGGCGCATGTCCAATACGCAACAGACCCCTGCCCAGGCATCCAAGGGGGAGCGGCTCGCGGACTGGGTCGACGGCCGGGTCGGGCTGTACTCACTCGCCAAGGCCAATCTGCGGAAGATCTTTCCCGACCACTGGTCCTTCATGCTGGGCGAGGTCGCGCTCTACTCGTTCATCGTCATCATCGTGACCGGCGTCTATCTGACGCTGTTCTTCAAGCCCAGCATGAACGAGGTCGTCTACCACGGCCGGTACGTCCCGCTGAACGGCATCAGGATGTCCAGCGCGTACGAGTCGACGCTCGACATCAGCTTCGACGTCCGCGGCGGACTGCTGCTCCGTCAGCTGCACCACTGGGCCGCGCTGGTGTTCATCATGGCGATGCTCGTCCACATGATGCGCGTCTTCTTCACCGGCGCGTTCCGCAAGCCCCGCGAACTCAACTGGCTGTTCGGCGCAAGCCTGTTGATCCTCGGCATGTTCGACGGCTTCATGGGCTATTCGCTGCCCGACGACCTGCTCTCCGGCACGGGCGTCCGGTTCATGGAGGGCGCGATCCTGTCCCTGCCGATCATCGGCACCTATCTGGTGTTCTTCATCTTCGGCGGCGAATACCCGGGCCACATCTGGATCCCGCGGATGTTCACCGTCCACGTGCTGCTGATCCCCGGCATCATGGCGGCCGCCCTGGCGGCCCACCTGATCCTGGTCTTCTACCACAAGCACACGCAGGGAATTCACGCCGGACGGAAGAACGACAACGTCGTGGGCATGCCGCTGATGCCGGTCTACATGGCCAAGGCGGGCGGCTTCTTCTTCCTGGTCAGCGGCATCATCTCGGTCTTCGCGGGCTTCGCGCAGATCAACCCGATCTGGGCGTACGGCCCGTACCGGCCGGACATGGTGACCACCGACGCCCAGCCCGACTGGTACATGGGCTTCTCCGAGGGCCTGATCCGCATCATGCCCGGCTGGGAGATCAATTTCCTGGGCCACACACTCGTGCTCGGTGTCCTCATCCCGTTGCTCGTCTTCCCCACGATCTTCCTGGCGATCTGGTGCTATCCCTTCTTCGAGGCCTGGGTCACCGGGGACAAGCGCGAGCACCACATCGCCGAACGCCCCCGCAACAACCCGGTGCGCACCGGATTCGGCGCCGCCTGGATCTCCCTGTACGTCCTGCTGCTGGTGGGCGGCGGCAACGACATCTTCGCGGTGCACTTCCACCTGTCGATCAACGTGATCACCTGGGTGGTCCGCATCGGCTTCTTCGTGCTCCCCGCCCTGGTCTTCGCGATCACCCGGAGATGGTGTCTCGGCCTGCAGCGCCGCGACCGCGAAAAGGTGCTGCACGGACGGGAGTCGGGCGTCATCACGCGGTACCCGCACGGCGAATACGTCGAGATCCACGAGCCGTTGTCGCAGGAGGGGCTCTACACGCTCACCGCCCACGAGCAGTACGCGCCCTGGCAACTGCCGCCCGCGGTCGACGAGAACGGCAACCCGCGCAAGCTCTCCTGGGCCCAGCGCCTGCGCGCCCGCCTGTCCGATGCGTACTTCGGCGAGATGGGCCAGATCCCCAAGCCGACCGCGCAGGAGTACCAGGAGATCGCCGCGGCCCACGAGCACCACGCCGTCGCCAAGGTCGGCGAGGGCAGCCACTGACCCGGCCGCCCGTTTCCTTCCGGTGAGACGTCCGGTCCGCCGCGGCTCCTATCCGTACGGCCTGCTGGTCCCCGTGGTGCGCGTCGCCACGGGGACGGCGGCCGAGGAGGTCCGCGCCTTCCTCGACCTGTGCGGGATCCGTTCCACCACGGCCCCCTGCCCCCGCCGCCGGCGCTCGCCGTGGCGGCTGCAGGTGCTGGTGTTCGCGAAGGACGCGGGCCGGGCCCGGCAGTTGGTCAACGAGTGGACGCTGCCGGCCGGGCCGGGGTGAGCCGTCCGCATCCGTGGTAGCCGTCAACGCCCCTGTACTGCAGTCGCAGTAGCCCAAGTGTCTGCGGACGCGCGACGACACGCTCCGAGCGGAACGGCACGGTGGACGCCAAGGACGTCGCACCGTTTGGAAGGACCGCTTCGTGAGCGACATACAGCCCGTCACCGCACTGCAGCCTGTGACGCGGACGTGCCCGTTCGACCCGCCGCCGGAGTACCGGACGTTCCGGGAAGAGGCCCCGGTCGCACAGGTGACCTTTCCGGACGGGGCGACCGGCTGGCTGGTCACGCGGTACGCGGACATCCGCACGGTGCTCGCCGATCCGCGGTTCAGCTCCCGGCGGCGCGTACTGCGGGCGGGTGTCACCCCGGCCGAGGACGGTTCGGTGCCGCCGCACGCGCCGGGATGGTTCATCTTCATGGACGCGCCGGAGCACACCCGCTTCCGCCGGCTGCTCAGCGGCCGGTTCACCGTGCGCCGGATGCGGGAGCTGACGCCCGCCGTGGAGCGGATCGTCGCCGAGCACCTGGACGCGATGGCCGCCGCGGAGGGCCCGGTCGACCTCGTCCAGGCGTTTGCGCTGCCGATTCCCTCCCTGGTCATCTGCGAACTGCTCGGCGTGCCGTACGAGGACCGCGAGGAGTTCCAGCGGAACTCGGCCATGCTGCTCACGATCGACGCGAGCGCGGAGGAGGTGCAGCAGGCGCAGGCGGCGATGAACCGGTACTTCCACGAACTGGTCGCCGCCAAGCGCGCCGAACCCGGCGACGACATCCTCAGCTCTCTGGTGCACTCCGGCGACCTCACCGACGAGGAACTCGCCGGTGTCGGCACGCTGTTGCTGATCGCCGGGCACGAGACGACCGCCAACATGATCGCGCTCGCCACCCTCTGTCTGCTGCGCCACCCCGACCAGCTGGCCGCCCTGCGGGCGGACCCGTCGCTGATGGACGGCGCCGTCGAGGAGTTGCTGCGCTACCTCAGCGTCATCCAGTACGGCACGCGCCGCACGGCGCTGGAGGACGTGGAGCTGGACGGCCGCCTGATCCCGGCGGGCAGTCTCGTCGTCGCCGCGCTGCCGTCGGGCAACCGCGACGAGGACCGATTCCCGGAGTGCCCCGGGAAGTTGGACGTCGGCAGGGGGACCGGCCCGCACCTCGCCTTCGGCCACGGCATCCACCAGTGCCTCGGCCAGCAGCTGGCGCGGGTGGAGATGAAGGCGGCGCTGTCGGCCCTGTTCGAGCGGTTCCCGGCGCTGCGTCTCGCGGTGCCGCCGGAGGAGGTGCCGATGCGCGACGAAATGATCGTCTACGGCGTCCACGAGCTGCCCGTCACCTGGTAACCACGCAGGAACCACGCAGGGAGTTTCGCCATGAAGATCACCATCGACGAGGACAAGTGCTGCGGCGCCGGACAGTGCGTGCTGGCCGCCGGTGACGTCTTCGACCAGCGCGACGAGGACGGCGTGGTCGTCCTGCTCGACCCCGCCCCGCCGCAGGAACTGCTGGCCCGGGTCCAGGACGCCGCCGCCCTGTGTCCCGCGCTGGCGATATCGGTGGACGCATAGTGCCCGCCCTGGACCGCATCGTCGTGGTGGGCGCGTCGGCCGCCGGGCTCACCGCGGCCGACACCCTCCGCCGCGAGGGCTTCACCGGCACGCTGACCGTGGTCGGGGACGAGCCCCACCCCCCGTACGACCGGCCGCCGCTGTCCAAGCACGTGCTGGCGGGTGCCTGGGAGCCCGACAGAACCACATTGCGCACCGGGCTACAACCGCTGGGGCTGCGGCTGGAGTTGGGACGCCGGGCCACCGGAGCGGACCCGGTGGCCCGGACCGTCACCCTCGACGGCGGGGAGCGGCTGCCCTACGACGGACTGATCGTCGCCACCGGACTGCGCCCCCGCCGCCTGCCGTTCGGCCACGACCTGGCCGGGGTGCACGTGCTGCGCACCCTCGACGACGCCCTCACGCTGCGCGCCCGGCTGCCGGCCGGGCCGCGCGTGGTGGTGATCGGTGCCGGATTCCTCGGCAGCGAGATCGCCGCGACCGCGCGCGGCCTCGGGCTCGACGTCACGCTCGTCGACATCGCGCCCACCCCGCTGGCCGCCCAAGTCGGCCCGTACGTCGGGGAGATGGTGGCCGGGCTGCACCGCGACCACGGCGTCCGGCTCCGCATGGGGCGCGGCGTCTCCCGGCTCGTCGGTGAGGACGGGCGGGTCCGTGCGGTGGTGCTCGACGACGGCACCCGGCTCGACGCCGACGTCGTCGTGGTCGCGATCGGCTCGGTGCCCGCCGTCGACTGGCTGGCCGGCTCCGGGATCCCGGTCGGGGACGGGGTGCTGTGCGACGCCGCCTGCCGGGCGGCACCCGGCGTCTACGCGGCCGGGGACGTCGCCAACTGGCCGCACCCCGCTGTCGGCCGCCGCGTCCGGCTCGAACAGCGCACCAACGCGACCCAACAGGCCGTCGCCGCCGCCAGGAACCTCCTGGCCGGTCCGGACGGCGCGGAGCCCTACGCGCCGGTGCCGTTCGGGTGGACCGACCAGTACGACGCGAGGATCCAGATCCACGGGTGGTGTCCGGCCGGCGCCCGCGTCGACGTCGTCGAGGGCGATCCCCGGGACCGGAAGTTCGTCGCGCTCTACCGCGCGGGCGGGCGGGTGGTCGGTGCGCTCGGGTGGAACAGTGCGCGGGCGCTGCGCGCGTACCGCAAGCGGGTGGGCGTGCGCGTACACGTACCGTGAAGGAGTGCAGGTGATCGCGCAGTGCCGGACCTGGCCGGGAGACCTGGCCGTCGCGGCCGTCTGCTTCGCCCTGGCCACCCCGGTGGCGGTGGCCACCGCCTACTACCACGGGGCCTCGCCCACGGGGTACATCGGCGGGCTGGCGGCGGCCTGCCTGCCGCTGCTCGCCCGCAGGCTCCGGCCGGGTCCGGTGGTCGCGGCCACTTTGGCCGTCAACCTCGTCCAGATCGGCTGGCTCGCCTTCCCCGGACCGTCGCCCGCCGCCACCGGAGTCGCGCTCTACACCTTGGCGTTGCGCACCGGCCGCCGCACCGCGTGGGGTGTCGGCGCCTGGTCGACCGCGCTGCTCCTCGCCGCCTCCGTGATCCACAACCCGGGTCTGGACAGTCTCTGGCAGCACCTGGCCATCGTCGCGGGGCTGGCCCTGGCGGTGGCCGGCGGTGACGCCGCGCGCAGTCGCTCCCGGCTGCTCGCCTCCGCCGTGGAACGTGCCGAACGCGCCGAACGCACCCGGGAGGAGGAGGCCCGCCGCCGGGTCACCGAGGAGCGCCTGCGCATCGCCCGTGAACTGCACGACGTCGTCGCGCACCACATCACGCTGGTCAACGCCCAAGCGGGCGTGGCACATCACCTGATGGGATCCGACCCCGACCACGCCTACCAGGCTCTCGAACGCATCCGCGACACCAGCCGGACGGCCCTGGACGAGCTGCGCGCCACCGTGGGGGTGCTCCGGAACGGCGAGGCCGCCGAGGCGCCGCGCGAACCCGCACCCGCTCTCGACGACCTCGGCCGTCTGCTGGACTCCTTCCGCCACAGCGGCCTCGACATCGCCCTGGAACGCACCGGCCGGCCCGCGGAGCTCGCGTCCATCACCGACCTGGCGGCCTACCGGATCGTCCAGGAGGCGCTCACCAACACCCGCAAGCACGCCGGTCCCGTCGCGGCGCGGGTCCGCCTGGAGTACCGCACGGACGTCCTGCGCATCACGGTCGAGGACGACGGGCCCGCCGGTACGGGCGGAGGGGGCACCGGCACCGGCCACGGGATGATCGGGATGCACGAGCGGGCCAAGGCCGCGGGCGGCACCTTCACCGCCGGGCCACGTCCCGGCGGCGGCTTCCGCATCACCGCCGACCTGCCGCTGAACTCCGGCCGAAAGGGCTGACCATGACCATCCGCGTCCTGCTCGCCGACGACCAGGCCCTGTTGCGCGGCACGTTCCGGATGCTCATTGACTCCACCCCCGGCATGGAGGTCGTCGCCGAGGCCGCGACGGGACGCCGGGCCGTCGAACTCGCCCGCAGCCGGCGCGTCGACGTCGTGCTGATGGACATCCGGATGCCCGACCTCGACGGGCTCGCCGCGACCAGGCTCATCACCGAGGACGAGGACCTCGCGGGCGTCAAGATCCTCGTGCTCACCACCTTCGAGAACGACGAGTACGTCGCCGAGGCCCTCCGTGCCGGCGCGAGCGGCTTTCTGGGCAAGGGCATCAACCCCGGTGAACTGCTGGACGCCATCAGGGTCGTGGCGGCCGGCGACGCGCTGCTGTCACCGGCCGCCACCAAGGCCCTGATCGCCCGCTTCCTGTCCCAGCCCGCCGCCCCCGACCCCGGGAGCACGCCGCAACTGGCCGCCCTCACCCCGCGGGAGCGGGAGGTGGTCGCCCTCGTCGCCACGGGCCTGTCCAACGACGGGATCGCCGAGCGGCTCCATGTCACGCCGCTCACCGCCAAGACCCATGTGAACCGCGCGATGGCCAAACTCGGCGCCCGCGACCGCGCCCAACTCGTCGTCACCGCCTACCGGACGGGGCTGGTCCGGGTCTGACGAAACCGGTGTTCCGGGACGGCCCGGTGCCGCGATCATGGACCGGTCACGGACCCGACACCGACAAGGAGCCCCCTTGCCCATGCCTGCCGACCCGACGGTCCTCCATCCGATGCCCGGGCAGCCGCGGGTGGTGCTGCTCAAGCCGCTGGTGAAGTCCCCGCTGATCGAGGTCGGGGAGTACTCCTACTACGACGACCCGGACGATGCGACGGCGTTCGAGACGCGCAACGTGCTCTACCACTACGGTCCGGAGAAGCTGATCATCGGCAGGTTCTGCGCGCTGGGCACGGGCGTGCGCTTCATCATGAACGGCGCCAACCACCGCATGGACGGCCCCTCGACGTTCCCCTTCCCGACCATGGGCGGCTCCTGGTCCGAGCACTTCGACCTGCTCACCGGCCTGCCCAACCGGGGCGACACCGTCGTCGGCAACGACGTCTGGTTCGGCCACGGCACGACCGTCATGCCCGGCGTGCGCATCGGACACGGCGCGATCATCGCCACCGGCGCCGTGGTCACCGGTGACGTGCCCGACTACGGCATCGTCGGCGGCAACCCGGCCCGCCTCGTCCGCACCCGCTACAACGACCGGGACATCGCCCGGCTGTTGGCGGTGGCCTGGTGGGACTGGCCCGCGGAGCACATCACCGAGCACGTGCGGACGATCATGTCGGGCAGCATCGCCGACCTGGAGGCCGCCGCCCCGTGACAGGGCGGGGAAACGCGAAACCCCAGGTCATTCGACCTGGGGTTGCTGTAGAGAGCGGGCGACGAGAATCGAACTCGCGCTCTGAGCTTGGGAAGCTCATGTTCTACCATTAAACTACGCCCGCGTGAGGACGCCCTCAGGGCGTCGCATCGTCGCACACTCTACCCCATCGAAGGCCCCCGGTGCACTGGTCCGGGTGGCCTTCCTGTCGTGTGAGGGGCCTGTGCGGGGGGTGGGGACGCGGGCGTGGGGCGCGGGAGTTGGGGCGTACCGTGGGGTGCTCGAGCCGGTCGGGGGGCGCCGGGAGTGCCGCGTGCCGGTGCGTCGGAGAGATCCCTTAATGTGGCTTTTGTCTTCACAACATTGGGGAAAGGGAGCTCGATGGAGCGCACCGTGGTCCGTTGTGCCGAAGGGCACGTGTTCAGCACCGCTTCGTTCCCGATGCAGAACCTCGGAGCCGGCCGGATCGGCCCGGGACGGCTGCTGCGCTGCCCCCGCTGCGCCCGGCTGCGGCACTCCGTACCGGTGGCGTCCGAGAAGCGCTGAGTGCACGCGGGCCCGGTCCGATCGAGGACCGGGCCCGCTCGCATTCTCCGGTTGTCCGGCTTCTTGCGTATCCTCGACCCGTGCTTCTCTCAGACAAGGACATCCGGACCGAGATCGACGCCGGCCGCGTGCGGATCGATCCGTACGACGAATCGATGGTGCAGCCGTCGAGCATCGACGTGCGCCTCGACCGCTACTTCCGGGTGTTCGAGAACCACCGGTACCCCCACATCGACCCCGCCGTCGAGCAGGCGGACCTCACCCGTGAGGTCGTGCCGGACGGTGACGAGGCCTTCATCCTGCACCCCGGTGAGTTCGTGCTCGCCTCGACGTACGAGGTCATCACGCTCCCCAGCGACATCGCCTCCCGCCTGGAGGGCAAGTCCAGCCTCGGCCGCCTCGGCCTGCTGACGCACTCCACGGCCGGCTTCATCGACCCGGGCTTCTCGGGTCACGTGACGCTGGAGCTGTCGAACATGGCCACCCTGCCGATCAAGCTGTGGCCGGGGATGAAGATCGGGCAGCTGTGCATGTTCCGGCTGACCTCCCCCGTCGAGCACCCGTACGGGTCCGCGAAGCACGGCTCCCGCTACCAGGGCCAGCGCGGGCCGACGCCCTCGCGCTCCTTCCAGAATTTCCATCGCACGCAGGTCTGAGAGCAGCAACGACAGTGAGTGACAACCGCGAAAACCTGACCTACCCGATCTTCGGGCAGGCCATCCGTGAACTGGCCCAGACCATCGCGGACGACGGCTACGAGCCGGACATCATCCTGTCCATCGCGCGCGGCGGCGTCTTCGTCGCGGGCGGTCTGGCGTACGCCCTGGACTGCAAGAACATCCACCTGGTCAACGTGGAGTTCTACTCCGGCGTCGGCCAGACCCTGGAGATGCCGGTCATGCTGGCTCCGGTGCCCAACGCGATCGACTTCTCCAACAAGAAGGTCCTGATCGCGGACGACGTCGCCGACACCGGCAAGACGCTCAAGCTCGTGCACGACTTCTGCCTCGACCACGTCGCCGAGGTCCGCTCCGCGGTGATCTACGAGAAGTCCCACTCCCTCGTGAAGTGCGAGTACGTC
This sequence comes from Streptomyces sp. NPDC002536, assembly GCF_053594995.1. Classification (NCBI taxonomy): domain Bacteria; kingdom Bacillati; phylum Actinomycetota; class Actinomycetes; order Kitasatosporales; family Streptomycetaceae; genus Streptomyces; species Streptomyces sp. NPDC002536. Next base: position 27,976 of record NZ_JBSFWU010000055.1, on the reverse strand, counting down.
TGGAAGCGCACGGAGGACTGGATCAACTTCCCGTGGTCCGTCGAGCCGCCGGTCGTGCGGCGCGAGGGCCAGGTCCTCGACGCGTGAGCGCGTAGCAGCGAACAGCCGGAAGCCCGGGTCCCCGCAGTGGCGGGGGCCCGGGCTTCTGCGTGGCCGGGTGCGGTTCCGGCGGGTTACAGCGTGCCCAGCTTGATCAGGGACAGCAGGGCCACCAGCTGGATCGCCGAGGCTCCGAGCGCCTTGGGCCAGGGCAGGTCGTGCGACTTGCTCACCATCGACGTCAGCAGCACGCCGCCGGCCAGCCAGGTCGCCCAGCCGAGGACCTGCACCAGGGGGCTGTCGCCGCCGAGGAACATCGCGAACAGCAGCCGCGGGGCGTCCGTCACCGACATGATCAGCATCGACAGGCCGACCGTCGGCTGCCACATGCCGTCGCCGCCGAGCTGGCGGGCGAGGGTGTGCGTGACGGCCCCGAGTATCAGCCCGGCCATCAGCACGATGACGCTGGTGGCCAGCACCCAGGGGATGCTGTCGGCGAGCGTGGCGTGCAGCACGTCCTGACGGGCCTTGTCGAAGCCGAAGACCGCCAGCAGGCCGTAGACGAAGGTCACGATCAGGGCCGGGCCCCACATCGCGTGGTCGCGCATCTGCCAGAAGGTGGCCGAGGGGCGCAGCACGATGCCGCTCAGCAGCTCCTTCCAGTGCAGCCGCGGCCCGGGGGGCGGCGCGGGGGCGGCGGGCTGCCCGGGGCCGTAGGTGCTGCCGGTGCCGTAGCCGGCGTACGGGTCCGGGCCGCCCTGGCCGGGGCCCTGGGAGCCGTAGGCGTCGGGGGCCTCGCCGAAGGCGAACTGCTGGGTGCGCCCGGGGTCGCCGGGCGGCGGGCCGCCGTAGTACGGGTCCTGGTACGGACCGCCCTGCGCGCCCTGCCCGCCCCGGGCATAGCCGTGCTGCACCGGGGGCTGCTGCTGCCCGTAGCCCGGCTGGGGCGCTGTCGCTCCGCCGAAGTACTCCGGCTCGTCGTACCCGCCGGGCTGCTGCCACTGCTGTTGTCCTTGCGGCGCGGGGTTCGGGTGCCGGTCGTCCCGTCCGCGTCCCATCCTGAATCCAGCCACGTTTCGAACGTACCCGCTCCGGAGAGCCCCCGGACCCGGGCAAAGGGGAACGGGCCCGGCTTTGCGGCCGAGCTGTGACATCCCCTAGGGGAAAGCTCCGGGAACCGGCCATCCCGGAAGAGGTTTTCGCGCCGGAAACCCGGAAACCCGGAAACGGCGACGGCCGGTGCCCCGCGACATTATCGCGGGGCACCGGCCGCAGGAGGCCGTTCCGAGCGGCTACTTCACCGGCTCGGGCTCGGGCCGGCCCGCCGTCTCGCCGTCGCCCTCCGGCGCGGCGGGCGTCCTGACGGACTCCAGCAGCAGCTGGGCCACGTCCACGACCTGGATGGACTCCTTCGCCTGGCCGTCGTTCTTCTTGCCGTTGACCGAGTCCGTCAGCATGACGAGGCAGAACGGGCAGGCCGTCGAGACGATGTCGGGGTTGAGCGACAGGGCCTCGTCCACGCGCTCGTTGTTGATGCGCTTGCCGATGCGCTCCTCCATCCACATGCGCGCGCCGCCGGCGCCGCAGCAGAAGCCGCGCTCCTTGTGACGGTGCATCTCCTCGTTGCGCAGGCCCGGCACCTTGGCGATGATCTCGCGCGGCGGCGTGTAGACCTTGTTGTGGCGGCCGAGGTAGCAGGGGTCGTGATAGGTGATCAGACCCTCGACGGGGGTGACCGGGACCAGCTTCCCCTCGTCGATCAGGTGCTGCAGCAACTGCGTGTGGTGGATGACCTCGTACTCGCCGCCGAGCTGCGGGTACTCGTTGGCGATGGTGTTGAAGCAGTGCGGGCAGGTCGCGACGATCTTCTTCTTCGCCTTCTCGACCTTGACGCCCTCCTCCTCATCCTCACCGAACGCCATGTTGAGCATCTCGACGTTCTGCTGGCCGAGCTGCTGGAAGAGGAACTCGTTGCCCAGACGGCGGGCCGAGTCGCCGGTGCAGTTCTCCTCGCCGCCCATGATGGCGAACTTGACGCCCGCGATGTGCAGCAGCTCCGCGAAGGCCTTGGTGGTCTTCTTGGCCCGGTCCTCCAACGCGCCTGCGCAGCCGACCCAGTAGAGGTACTCGACCTCGGTGAGGTCCTCGATGTCCTTGCCGACGACCGGGACCTCGAAGTCGACCTCCTTGGTCCACTGCAGGCGCTGCTTCTTGGCGAGGCCCCAGGGATTGCCCTTCTTCTCCAGGTTCTTGAGCATCGTGCCCGCCTCGGACGGGAAGGAGCTCTCGATCATCACCTGGTAGCGGCGCATGTCGACGATGTGGTCGACGTGCTCGATGTCGACCGGGCACTGCTCGACGCAGGCGCCGCAGGTGGTGCAGGACCAGAGGACGTCCGGGTCGATGACGCCGTTCTCCTCCAGGGTGCCGATCAGCGGGCGCTCGGCCTCGGCCAGGGCGGCCGCGGGAACGTCCTTCAGCTGCTCCTCGGTCGCCTTCTCCTCGCCCTCCGCCGTCTTGCCGCCGCCTGCGAGCAGGTACGGGGCCTTGGCGTGCGAGTGGTCGCGCAGCGCGAGGACGAGCATCTTCGGGGACAGCGGCTTGCCGGTGTTCCAGGCGGGGCACTGCGACTGGCAGCGGCCGCACTCGGTGCAGGTGGAGAAGTCGAGCAGGCCCTTCCAGGAGAAGTGCTCGATCTGCGAGACGCCGAACTGGGCGTCCTCGGCCGGGTCCTCGAAGTCGATCGGCTCGCCGCCGCTCGTCATCGGCTGCAGCGCGCCCAGCGCCACGTCACCGTCGGCCTGGCGCTTGAACCAGATGTTCGGGAAGGCGAGGAAGCGGTGCCAGGCGACGCTCATGTCGATGTTCAGGCTGACCGTGATCATCCAGATCATGGTGACGCCGAGCTTGATCATCGCGGCCAGGTAGACCAGGTTCTGCAGCGTGCCGACGCCCAGTCCCTTGAAGGCGGCGACCAGGGGGTACGAGACGAAGTAGGCGGCCTCGTAGTGGTCGACGCCGTGCAGCGCGCCCTCGAGCCCGCGCAGGACCATGATGGCCAGGCCGATCACCAGGATCACGTACTCGACGAAGTACGCCTGCCAGGCGGTCGAGCCCGCGAAGCGGGACTTGCGGCCGGCCCGGGAGGGCAGGTTCATCAGCCGGATCACGATGAGCGCGAGGATGCCCAGCGTGGTCGTGGTGCCGATGAACTCGATGTAGAGCTCGTACGGCAGCCAGCCGCCGATGACCGGCAGCGTCCAGTCGGCCTTGAACAGCTGGCCGTAGGCGTTGACGATCGTCAGCCCGAGCGTGAGGAAGCCGACGGCGACGAACCAGTGGGCGACGCCGATGACGCCCCACTTGTTCATGCGGGTGTGGCCGACGAACTCCTTGGCCAGGGTGACCGTGCGGCGTGCCGGGTCGTCGGTACGGGTGCCGGCCGGTACGGGTGCGCCGAGCCGGAAGAAGCGGACGAACTGCGCGACGGCTCGGCCGAGCAGCGCAACACCGACCGCGCTGAGGACCAGCACCACGATGATCGCGGCGAGTTGCATGGGGAGGCTCCTCGAACCTGCGAGAGCGGGATTACCAATCAGTAACTTATCCAGTCCGTACGAGACTACTCACTCTCGCGCGCGTGCCATACCCGCAGCGCCGGTGATCTGCGTCGCCCGGACGGCCCCGCCGCGGCGAATGATCGTAAGACTGACATAAAAGTTGAGCCCACCCGACTCAGCTCCGTTGACACCGGGGCTTCGGTGTTGCACTCTTGAGCCTGTTCCACTCAAGTCAGCTGGAGGAATCGACATGGCACGTGCGGTCGGCATCGACCTGGGTACGACGAACTCCGTCGTCAGTGTTCTCGAAGGCGGTGAGCCCACCGTCATCACCAACGCCGAGGGCGCCAGGACCACGCCGTCCGTCGTCGCCTTCGCGAAGAACGGTGAGGTGCTGGTCGGCGAGGTCGCCAAGCGCCAGGCCGTCACCAACGTCGACAGGACCATCCGGTCGGTCAAGCGCCACATGGGCACCGACTGGAAGATCAACCTGGACGGCAAGGACTTCAACCCCCAGCAGATCAGCGCCTTCATCCTGCAGAAGCTGAAGCGGGATGCCGAGGCCTACCTGGGCGAGAAGGTCACCGACGCGGTCATCACCGTGCCGGCGTACTTCAACGACTCCGAGCGTCAGGCGACCAAGGAGGCCGGCGAGATCGCGGGTCTGAACGTCCTGCGCATCGTCAACGAGCCCACCGCGGCCGCCCTGGCCTACGGTCTCGACAAGGACGACCAGACCATTCTGGTCTTCGACCTCGGTGGCGGCACCTTCGACGTCTCGCTGCTCGAGATCGGCGACGGCGTCGTCGAGGTCAAGGCCACGAACGGCGACAACCACCTCGGTGGTGACGACTGGGACCAGCGCGTCGTCGACTTCCTGGTCAAGCAGTTCGCCAACGGCCACGGCGTCGACCTGTCCAAGGACAAGATGGCGCTGCAGCGCCTGCGCGAGGCCGCCGAGAAGGCGAAGATCGAGCTCTCCTCGTCCACCGAGACCACGATCAACCTGCCCTACATCACGGCGTCCGCCGAGGGCCCGCTGCACCTGGACGAGAAGCTCACCCGCGCCCAGTTCCAGCAGCTGACCGCGGACCTGCTGGAGCGCTGCAAGACCCCGTTCCACAACGTCATCAAGGACGCGGGCATCGCCCTGTCCGAGATCGACCACGTGGTCCTGGTCGGCGGCTCCACCCGTATGCCCGCCGTCGCCGAGCTCGTCAAGGAGCTGACCGGCGGCCAGGAGGCCAACAAGGGCGTCAACCCGGACGAGGTCGTCGCCATCGGCGCCGCCCTGCAGGCCGGTGTGCTCAAGGGTGAGGTCAAGGACGTCCTGCTCCTCGACGTGACCCCGCTGTCCCTCGGTATCGAGACCAAGGGCGGCATCATGACCAAGCTGATCGAGCGCAACACCACGATCCCGACCAAGCGCTCCGAGATCTTCACGACGGCCGAGGACAACCAGCCGTCCGTGCAGATCCAGGTCTACCAGGGCGAGCGCGAGATCGCGGCGTACAACAAGAAGCTCGGTATGTTCGAGCTGACGGGCCTGCCGCCGGCCCCGCGCGGCGTTCCGCAGATCGAGGTCGCCTTCGACATCGACGCCAACGGCATCATGCACGTGACCGCCAAGGACCTGGGCACGGGCAAGGAGCAGAAGATGACCGTCACCGGCGGCTCCTCGCTGCCGAAGGACGAGGTCGACCGCATGCGCGAGGAGGCCGAGAAGTACGCGGAGGACGACCACCGTCGCCGCGAGGCCGCCGAGTCCCGCAACCAGGGCGAGCAGCTCGTCTACCAGACGGAGAAGTTCCTCAAGGACAACGAGGACAAGGTTCCCGCCGAGGTGAAGACCGAGGTCGAGACCGCCGTCGCCGAGCTGAAGGAGAAGCTCAAGGGCGAGGACACGGCCGAGATCCGCACCGCGACCGAGAAGGTCGCCGCGGTCAGCCAGAAGCTCGGCCAGGCCATGTACGCCGACGCCCAGGCCGCGCAGGGCGCTGCCGGCGCCGGTGCCGCCGGTGCGGGCCAGCAGGCCAAGGCCGAGGACGACGTGGTCGACGCCGAGATCGTGGACGACGAGAAGCCGAAGGGCGGTGCGTCGGCGTGACGGAGGAGACCCCGGGCTTCGACAACGAGAAGCCTGAAGGCACCTCCGACGCCACCGCACCCGACGACGCGGCGAAGGCCGCCGGGTCCGCCGACAAGGCGGGCCCGGCCGGCCCGGCCCCCACGGGCGAGGAACTCGTCGAGGCAGGCCTCCAGGCACAGCTGGACCAGTCCCAGGCCGCGCTCGGCGAGCGCACCGCGGACCTCCAGCGGCTCCAGGCCGAGTACCAGAACTACCGTCGCCGGGTGGAGCGGGACCGGGTCGCGGTCAAGGAGGTCGCCGTGGCGAACCTCCTGTCCGAGCTGCTCCCCACGCTCGACGACATCGGCCGCGCCCGTGAACACGGCGAGCTGGTCGGCGGCTTCAAGTCCGTCGCCGAGTCGCTGGAGACGGTCGTCGCCAAGATGGGCCTGCAGCAGTTCGGCAAGGAGGGCGAGCCCTTCGACCCGCTGGTGCACGAGGCCCTGATGCACAGCTACGCGCCGGACGTCACCGAGACCACGTGCGTGCAGATCCTGCAGCCGGGGTACCGGATCGGCGAGCGGACGATCCGCCCCGCGCGGGTCGCCGTGGCCGAGCCGCAGCCGGGCGCACAGCCGTCCGGCAAGGACGGCGAGGCACCGAACGCAGCGGACGCACCGGACGAGGCGAGCGGTGGCCCGGACGAGGGCTGAGGCTGACGCACGGCCGCACATGCAGCACGTGCAGCACATGAGGAAGGAGGGACGTCGGGGATGAGCCTGAGCAGGGATCTGCTGGAAAAGGATCTGTACAAGGTTCTCGGCGTCCCCAAGGACGCCACCGAGGCGGAGATCAAGAAGGCGTACCGGAAGCTCGCCCGCGAGTTCCATCCGGACGCCAACAAGGGCGACGCCTCGGCCGAGGAGCGCTTCAAGGAGATCTCCGAGGCGAACGACGTCCTGGCCGACCCCAAGCGCCGCAAGGAGTACGACGAGGCGCGCGCCCTGTTCGGGAACGGTGGATTCCGTCCCGGGCCGGGCGGCGCCGGCGGCTCCTTCAACTTCGACCTGGGCGACCTCTTCGGGGGCGCCCAGGGCGGGGGCGGCGGTTTCGGGGGCGGTCTGGGCGACGTCTTCGGCGGCCTCTTCAACCGCGGTGGCGGCGGTGCCGGTACGCGCACCCAGCCGCGCCGCGGCCAGGACATCGAGTCCGAGGTGACGCTCAGCTTCACCGAGGCGGTGGAGGGGGCCACGGTCCCGCTGCGGATGTCCTCCGCGGCGGCCTGCAAGGCCTGCTCCGGCACGGGCGACAAAAACGGTACGCCCAGGGTCTGCCCGACCTGTGTGGGCACCGGCCAGGTCTCGCGCGGCTCGGGCGGCGGCTTCTCGCTGACCGACCCCTGCCCCGACTGCAAGGGCCGCGGGCTGATCCCCGAGAACCCCTGCGACGTCTGCCACGGCAGCGGGCGCGCGAAGTCCTCCCGCACCATGCAGGTGCGGATCCCGGCGGGCGTCTCCGACGGCCAGCGGATCCGGCTGCGCGGCAAGGGTGCTCCGGGCGAGCGCGGCGGCCCCAACGGCGATCTCTACGTCGTGGTGCACGTCGGCGACCACCCGGTCTTCGGGCGCAAGGACGACAACCTGACCGTCACCGTGCCGGTCTCCTTCGTGGAGGCGGCGCTCGGCGGCGAGGTGAAGGTGCCGACGCTGGGCGGCCCGCCGGTCACCCTCAAGCTGCCCCCCGGCACGCCCAACGGCCGCACGATGCGCGCCCGCGGCAAGGGCGCGGTGCGCGCGGACGGCACCCGCGGCGACCTCCTGGTCACCGTCGAGGTGACCGTGCCGACCGCACTCGACGACAAGGCCCGCGCGGCACTGGAGCAGTACCGCCAGGCCACCGCGGGCGAGGACCCCCGGGCCGAGCTCTTCCAGGCAGCGAAGGGAGCTTGAGATGGAAGGCCGCCGACGACGCTTTGGAGAAACACAGCCTTACGAGCTGACCGACGAGTCGCCGGTCTACGTCATCTCGGTCGCGGCTCAGCTGTCGGGTCTGCATCCGCAGACCCTGCGCCAGTACGACCGCCTCGGTCTGGTCTCGCCGGACCGCACGGCCGGGCGCGGCCGCCGCTACTCGGCGCGCGACATCGAGTTGCTCCGCCAGGTGCAGCAGCTGAGCCAGGACGAGGGCATCAACCTGGCCGGCATCAAGCGCATCATCGAGCTGGAGAACCAGGTCGCCGCGCTGAGCGCGCGGGTGGCGGAGCTGCAGGCCGTCGCCGACGGGGCCGCTGCCGCCATGCAGCAGCGGGAGGCGCAGGTCCATGCGTCGTACCGGCGGGATCTGGTGCCGTATGCGGAGGCGCAGCAGACCGCGTTGGTCGTGTGGCGGCCGAAGCGGAAGGACTGAGCCGGCTCGTTTGTCGGCTGCGGGTCCGTTGTGGCTGGTCGCGCAGTTCCCCGCGCCCCTTCGGGGCGCGGGGATTTCTGATTTCAGCCTCGGCCCAGGGCCCTTGTCACCGCGATCTCGATCACCACGCGGTCCGGGTTGGGGCGGGGGACGCGGCCGTAGCGCACCGCGTAGCGGGCGACCGCGTCGGCCACGGCGTCGGTCTCGGCGCGGACGACGGCCCGGCCCTCCAGGGTGGCCCAGCGCCGGCCCTCCATCTGGCAGACGGCGACCCGGGCGCCGTCGGGGCCCGCGGCCTGGACGTTGGCGACCTTGCGGCTGTTCTTGTCGCAGATGACGCGGGCGGTCAGGGTCTCCGGGTCGAAGGTCACGCCGACGGGGACGACGTGCGGGGAGCCGTCCGGTCGGGGCGTGGTGAGGGTGCACACGTGCCGCTCGCGCCAGAAGTCGAGGTAGGCGGGGTCGGGGTTCCGGAGGTCCTGGGCCATGTGGGCAGCGTAGTCGGCGGGCGCGGGGTCAGAGGAAGTCGGCGGTGGCGAGGTCGAAGGCGAAGGGGGCGGGGAGGGGGAGGGAAGTGCCGAAGGCGACGGTGTGGATCTCGGTGTAGTCGTCCTTCCTGGGCTCACTGAAGAGGGTCACCGTGCTCTCTTTGCGGTCCACGAGGAGATAGAAGGGGATGCTCGCGCGGGCGTAGCAGTGCCGCTTGGCAGCGCGGTCGCGATCGGGGTTCGTACTGGTTACCTCGGCAACCAGGGTCACGCCGTCAGGAGGCATCCAAGGCGGTGCTCCGCGGAAGAGACGCCGCTCGCGAGGGGCGAAAGTGGCGTCCGGGATGGCGTAATTCTTGGAGCACAGTCCGCCCCGCGGCAGCTTCAACCCCTTGTTGCCCGAGCACTGCATGCGAGTTCTCGAGTGGTCGTACATCTGCGCAACGATCAGCTCGATGGCGTCCTCGTGATCGCCGTCCGGAGCCGGTGACACAACGATCTCCCCCTCGATGAGCTCGGCCCGGAAACCTTCAGGAGTCTCGGTCTCCAGGACGAGGAAGTAATCCTCGAGGGCCTCTCCCTGCGTGCGCGGCTGCTCGATCGCCATAGCCGTCATGCTGCACCCCCTTGTGGTCGAACGCCAGCATGACCGCCCGCCCCAAGTGGCGGGCGTTTCTTCGTACCGCTTCACTCTCAAGAGGGACCAAACGGACCATGGTCCACACAAGGCCGCCCCTCCCGAATCCAGGTTGAGTCGACTACACTCAACTTACTGCACGCAGGTATGAGCAAGGAGGGTTCCGACACCGTGGATGCCGAGCTGACCAACAAGAGCCGTGAGGCGCTGAGCGCCGCCCAGGAGCGGGCGGTGTCGGCCGGGCACGCCGACCTGACGGCTGCGCACCTGCTGCTGGCCCTGCTCTCCGGCCGGGACAACGAGAATCTGCTCGACCTGCTGGCCGCCGTGGACGCGGACGCGGCCGCCCTGCGCGGCGGCGCCGAGCGGCTGCTCGCCGGGCTGCCCAGCGTGCAGGGGTCCACCGTCTCGCCGCCGCAGCCGAACCGGGAGCTGCTGGCCGTCCTCGCGGATGCCGCCGAGCGCGCGCGGGACCTGGGGGACGAGTTCATCTCGACCGAGCACCTGCTGATCGGCCTCGCCGCCAAGGGCGGCCGCACCGGCGAGCTGCTCGCCGAGCAGGGCGCCTCCGCGAAGAAGCTGCTGGACGCCTTCGGGAAGGCGCGCGGCGGGCAGCGCGTGACGTCGGCGGACCCGGAGGGCACGTACAAGGCGCTGGAGAAGTTCGGCACGGACTTCACGGCCGCGGCGCGGGAGGGCAAGCTCGACCCCGTCATCGGGCGGGATCACGAGATCCGGCGCGTGGTGCAGGTGCTGTCGCGGCGCACGAAGAACAACCCGGTGCTGATCGGCGAGCCCGGCGTCGGCAAGACGGCCGTCGTCGAGGGGCTCGCGCAGCGGATAGTGAAGGGCGACGTCCCGGAGTCGCTGAAGAACAAGCGCCTGGTCGCGCTCGACCTGGGGGCGATGGTCGCGGGTGCGAAGTACCGCGGTGAGTTCGAGGAGCGGCTGAAGACCGTCCTGGCGGAGATCAAGTCCAGCGAGGGCCAGATCATCACCTTCATCGACGAGCTGCACACCGTCGTGGGCGCCGGCGCCGGCGGGGACTCGGCGATGGACGCCGGGAACATGCTCAAGCCGATGCTGGCGCGCGGCGAGCTGCGCATGGTCGGTGCGACGACGCTGGACGAGTACCGCGAGCGCATCGAGAAGGACCCGGCGCTGGAGCGCCGCTTCCAGCAGGTGCTGGTGGCCGAGCCGTCGGTGGAGGACTCGATCGCGATCCTGCGCGGGCTCAAGGGGCGTTACGAGGCGCACCACAAGGTACAGATCGCCGACTCGGCGCTGGTCGCCGCCGCGACCCTGTCCGACCGCTACATCACCTCCCGCTTCCTGCCCGACAAGGCCATCGACCTGGTCGACGAGGCCGCCTCCCGGCTGCGCATGGAGATCGACTCCTCGCCCGTCGAGATCGACGAGCTCCAGCGCGCCGTCGACCGGCTGAAGATGGAGGAGCTGGCCCTCAAGAACGAGACGGACGAGGCCAGCAAGGAGCGGCTGGCGAAGCTCCGCCGCGATCTGGCCGACAAGGAAGAGGAGTTGCGCGGGCTCACCGCCCGCTGGGAGAAGGAGAAGCAGTCCCTCAACCGGGTCGGCGAGCTGAAGGAGAAGCTCGACGAGCTGCGCGTGCAGGCCGAACGGGCCCAGCGCGACGGCGACTTCGACGCCGCGTCCAAGCTGCTGTACGGCGAGATCCCCGCCGTGGAGCGGGAGCTGGAGGAGGCCGCGCAGGCCGAGGCGGAGGCCGAGCAGGAGGCCGCCGCCAAGGACCTCATGGTCAAGGAGGAGGTCGGCCCGGACGACATCGCCGACGTCGTCGCCTCCTGGACCGGCATCCCCGCCGGCCGCCTCCTGGAGGGCGAGACGCAGAAGCTGCTGCGCATGGAGGAGGAGCTCGGCAAGCGCCTGATCGGGCAGACCGAGGCCGTGCGCTCCGTCTCCGACGCCGTCCGCCGCTCCCGCGCCGGCATCGCCGACCCCGACCGCCCCACCGGCTCCTTCCTCTTCCTCGGCCCGACCGGTGTCGGCAAGACCGAACTGGCCAAGGCCCTGGCCGACTTCCTCTTCGACGACGAGCGGGCCATGGTCCGCATCGACATGTCGGAGTACAGCGAGAAGCACTCGGTCGCCCGCCTCGTCGGCGCGCCCCCCGGCTACGTCGGCTACGAGGAGGGCGGCCAGCTCACCGAGGCGGTGCGCCGGCGCCCGTACACCGTGGTGCTGCTGGACGAGGTGGAGAAGGCCCACCACGAGGTCTTCGACATCCTGCTCCAGGTCCTGGACGACGGGCGGCTCACCGACGGCCAGGGACGGACGGTGGACTTCCGCAACACCATCCTCATCCTGACCTCCAACCTCGGCTCCGCCTTCCTCGTCGACCCCCTGCTGAAGGAGGAGCAGAAGAAGGAGAAGGTCCTGGAGACGGTCCGCGCCTCCTTCCGGCCCGAGTTCCTCAACCGGCTCGACGACATCGTCGTCTTCCACCCGCTGGGCACCGACCAGCTGGAGAGCATCGCCCGGATCCAGATCGCGCACCTGCAGCGCCGCCTCGCCGACCGCCGGCTCACCCTCGACGTCACGGACGCGGCCCTGCACTGGCTGGCGACCCTGGGCAAGGGGGACGGGGCCGAGGGCGCCGGGGCGCCCGACCTCGGCTACGGCGCCCGGCCGCTGCGCCGTCTGGTCCAGACCGCCATCGGCGACCAGCTCGCGCGCGCGATCCTGGGAGGTGAGGTCCGCGACGGCGACACCGTCGTCGTCGACCGGGTGCCCGGATGGTCCGAGGGCCTGTCGGTGACGGCCGCCGAGCGGGTGCCCCAGGAGGCGTGAGCCCCCCGGCGGCGCCCGCAGGGGTTGCCAGCGACCGCCGGGCATGGGGGAGGATGACTCTTATCCGCATGAAGGGAAAATCACGGTGAGCATCGACCCGTCCTCGATTCCGAATTTCGGGGGCCAGCCCGAACCGCACGAGGGCCCGGCCGGCCCCGTCGTCCCCGACCAGGACCTGGTCAAGCAGCTCCTGGAGCAGATGGAGCTGAAGTACGTCGTCGACGACGAGGGTGACCTCGCCGCGCCGTGGGAGCTCTTCCGCACGTACTTCATGTTCCGCGGCGAGGAGGAGCAGCAGGTCTTCTCCGTGCGGACGTTCTACGACCGGCCGCACGCCATCGAGGAGAAGGGCCGTCTCCTCGAGGCCATCGACGACTGGAACCGCCGCACCCTGTGGCCGAAGGTCTACACCCACACCAATGACGACGGCACCGTCCGCCTCATCGGCGAGGCGCAGATGCTGATCGGCGTCGGCGTCTCGCTGGAGCACTTCGTCTCCAGCACGGTCAGCTGGGTGCGGGCCTCCATCGAGTTCGACCGCTGGCTCGTCGAGCAGCTCGGCCTGGAGGCCGACGCCGAGTCCGACGACGGCGAGAAGCCCGACGACGAGGCCTGACACCCGTCCCGCGGCCCGTCCCCGCTCACATGGGGATGCGGGCCACGGTCAGCAGGTAGGTCCCGTAGAAGAACGAGAGCCCGGCCAGCGCACTCGCCGTCACGACGACGGTGCGCCGCCGGGCTCTCGTCATGGCCAGGGCCGCCGGGAGCAGCAGCGGGAAGGCCGGCAGCAGGAAGCGCGGCTTGGAGGCGAAGTAGCTGGAGCCGCCGACCGCGATCACGGCGAGTACGAGGACGTAGACCAGCAGGGCGGCCGGCGGGCGGTCGACGAGCAGGTAGACCAGCGCCGCCAGTGCGATCACCAGGGTGGCCAGGGCCATGTAGTAGGCCAGGCAGTCGCGGCCGACGATCAGGTGGCGGACGAACCCCAGCGCGTTGCGCCCGAAGTCGAAGCGCGACCCCCACAGCCGCTGCACCTCGAAGTAGCCGAGCGGCCCGCGCCCAGAGTGCACCCCGACCCACAGCACGTAGCCGCCCCAGCCCAGCGGTGCCAGCGCGGCGCCCGTCCAGACGCGCCAGTCGGTGCGGGCGCGGCGGTCCCGGCACAGGGCGACGGCCGCGGAGCAGCAGACGGCGGCGGCGACCGCGACGGCGTTGGGCCGGGACAGCCCGGCGAGCAGGGCCAGCGCCCCGGCCCACACCCGGCGTCCGGTGATCAGGGCGTAGAGGGCCCAGGCGCACAGCGCGGTCATCAGCGACTCGGTGTAGGCCATGGTCTGCACGATCGCGTGCGGCTGCAGGCCCCACAGGAGCACCAGCAGGGTGGCCGTGCGGCGCCCGTGCAGCCGCTCGCCGACCGCGTAGACGCCCCAGGCCGCGGCGCCCGCGGAGGCCCAGGCGACCAGCAGCCCGGCGGTGACGACGGTGAGCGGCAGGACCGTGGTGAGGGCCTTGACCAGGCCGGGGAAGAGCGGGAAGAACGCCAGGTCGTTGAAGATCACGCCGGGGGAGGTGGGGGACGGCACGACCGTCCCGTAGCCGTGGCGGGCGATGCCCGCGTACCAGATGCCGTCCCACAGGTACCCGAGCAGCGTGCGCGGGTGCTTGCCGATCCACCAGGCCCAGGCGGCCATCACCGTCATCCCGGTCAGCCGGGCGGCCGCGTAGAGCCCGAGCGCGGGCAGGGCCCTGCGCAGCGCCTCGCGCACCCGCTCCACCCGCCGGTCCGGCCCGGCGCCGGGGGCGCGGCGCGGCTCGGGGGCGCGTACGGGCACGGCGGCGGTGTCGGCGGACACGGGGCACACCTCCGGTGCGGGTGAAAGGCATACGGGCGTACCGACCATCCCCGGCCCTGCGGGGTGCGCTTCGCGCGGGCGGGCAGGAACGCCCGTGCAGCCGTGCTGCTTCCACCCGCTCGGGCGCATGGCGGGTGCGGGTCGGATGTGGTTGCTCGCGCCCACGCGGCGGAGCCGCATGACGAGCACAGCCCCGCGCCCCTGGCGGGGCGCCTCCCCCCTAAGGTGGGCTGATCACGTCGAGGGAGGGCGCATGGACAACTGGAATCCGGCGGCGCGGGTGCGGGGGCTCGGGACCTCCGTCTTCACGGAGATGACGGAGCTGGCGCGCAGCACGGGAGCGGTCAACCTGGGCCAGGGGGTGCCCGAGCTGGCCGGGCCGCAGGGGCTGCTGGACGAGGTGGCGGCGGCGGTGCTCGCGGGCCGCAACCAGTACCCGCCCGCGCACGGCTTCCCCGTCCTGCGCGAGGCGGTGGCCGCGCACCGGCTGCGGCGCCACGGGGTCGCGTACGACCCGCAGGACGAGGTGCTGGTGACCACCGGGGCCACCGAGGCGATCGCCGCGGCGCTGCTGGGCCTGTGCGACCCCGGCGACGAGGTGCTGGCCTTCGACCCGTGCTACGACGCCTACCCGGCGGTCGTCCGGTTCGCGGGGGCGACGCTGGTGGGCGTGCCCCTCGCCGAGGACGGCAAGTCCTTTGCCCTGGACGTGGATGCGCTGCGCGCCGCCGTCACCCCGCGCACCCGGGTGCTGATCCTCAACACCCCGCACAACCCCACGGGCAAGGTGTTCACCGGCGAGGAGCTGGCGGCCGTCGCCGAGGTGTGCCGGGAGCACGATCTGACGGTGGTGACGGACGAGGTCTACGAACACCTGGTGTACGACGAGGCGCTCGGGCACCGGACGATCGCCGCGCTGCCGGACATGCGCGAGCGGACGCTGGTCATCTCCTCGGCCGGCAAGACCTTCAACGTCACGGGCTGGAAGGTCGGCTGGGTCTGCGGACCGGCCCATCTGGTGGCGGCGGTCGCCGCGGCGAAGCAGTTCCTGACCTATGCCTCCGGAACGCCCTACCAGGAGGCGCTCGCGCGGGCGCTGGGGGGCGTGGAGGCGTGGGCGGCCGGACTGCGGCTCACGCTGCGGCGCAACCGGGACCTGCTGAGCGAAGGACTCGAACGCGCCGGGCTGCGCCCCTATCGCGCGGACGCCGGATATTTCGTGCAGGCGGACATCCGCGCATGGGGGCACTCGGACGGCGTGCGTTTCTGCCGTGAACTCCCTTCGCGCGCCGGGGTGGTGGCCATTCCCACCTCCGCCTTCCATGTGCGCCCCGACGCCCCGTCCTATCTGGTGCGTTTCTCCTTCTGCAAGCTGGAGAACTCGGTGCGGGATGCGGTGGAGAAGCTGGTCCGCGCCGTCTGATTCGTGGATGTGCAGTGGATGTGCAAGCGGCCCATGGCTGCCCGCATATGCGCCCGGCGGAACTCGAACATCCGCCGGGCGCCGTGCTGTTGAACAAGTGAACTATCCGGCCCTCACGGGTATGGAAAGATGCAGATGATGGGTAAAAAGGCTGTGGGCGCCGGTCATTCATGATTGCCTCTCCCTCCCGGGCTGGATTCACGGTTCCACCGGAATCGAAGGCCCGGGCCAAGGAACCCCTGTGGGCATGAGCCGGTGCACCGAAAAGGAATCTGGTCCTCCTCGGGGCGGGCCGGCCCACCCTCACTGCTCGCTCGCGGAGCCGACCCCATGCTCACGACGCTCAAGACCACCTATACCGACACCCGAGCCGCCGATCTCGCCTGGTGCCTGGGGAAGGATCCCCTCCCGGCGCTGGCGGTGCTCGACCTCCGACTCGAAGCGTCCTTCGTGCAGTTGCGGCTGCTCGGCGCGTCCCATCAGGTCCTGCTGGAGGAGGAGGGCGGCGTCTGCTCGGAGACGGTGGCCTGCATAGCCGGCAGCAGCACCCCATTGCCGCTCGGCGTCGCCAAACGGGTGGGGGCATGGGAGTACGAATTCGCGGCACGCGTCGAGACGCTCTCGCGCTGTTCCTTCGCAGGACGCGCACAAGAGCTGCTGGCGCTGGTCGCCGAGCATCCCCAGGGGCTGGCGGGAACGTTTCCCGGCAGCCCCCACGCCTTCACGGCACTGCTCGCCCAGCGCCGCGACGGCCAGGTCAGCTGGCGCACCTGGCACGCCTATCCGCAGGAGGGGCGGCTGGTGGCCACCCGCACCCGGGTGGGCGTGCGGCTGCCCGCCCCGCTGTGACGGCGGCGCACTCCGCTGCCGGTGCTTTGCCCCTCATTGCCCCCTGGGTGTGGCGCCGTTGCCCCCTGGGTGTGGTTCCCGGGGAAACCCGGCATCCCACGATTGAACCCGTGTGGGTGACAGGGAGGCGCCCGCCCGTGACGTAGCGTTCCCGCATGATCTACCGCCCGGTACCAGCGCGGCTGCCCGTACCGGCCGGGCTCGGCCGTTTCCTCGTCCTGTCCACGGTCTTCGTCTGCGCGGCCTGCGGGCTGGTGTACGAGCTGGAACTGGTCGCCCTGGCCTCGTACTTGACCGGCGACTCCGTCACCCAGGCCTCCGTCGTGCTGTCGGTGATGGTCTTCGCCATGGGGATCGGCTCCCTGCTCGCCAAACGGCTGCGCTGCCGCGCGGCCTTCGGCTTCGGTGCCGTGGAGGCGGGGCTCGCCCTGACGGGCGGCCTCTCGGCGATGGCCCTGCACGCGTGCTTCGCCTGGTACGGGCAGGCGAAACCCGCCCTGGTGGGTTTCTCGCTGGCCATCGGGGTGCTGATCGGCGCCGAGGTGCCGCTGCTGATGACGCTCATCCAGCGGATCCGCCGCCAGGACGCGGGCGGTGCGGTCGCCGACCTGTTCGCCGCGGACTACGTGGGCGCGCTGGTCGGCGGGCTCGCCTTCCCCTTCCTGCTGCTGCCGGTCCTGGGCCAGTTGTCGGGCGCGCTGCTGACCGGTGCCGTCAATGCGGTGGCCGGCGGGGCGCTGGTGCTGTGGCTCTTCCGCGGCGATCTCACCGCGCGGGCGCGCTGGTCGCTCATCGCCGCCAACGTCCTGGTCCTGCTGCTGCTCGCGGCCGGCTCGGTGCTCACCGGCCCGTTCGAGAAGGCCGCCCTGCAGGCCGTGTACGGCGCGGACGTCCGGGTCGCCGTGCACACCGGCGTCCAGGACGTGGTGCTCACCGGCGGCGGCCCCGGCGGGCAGCCGGCCGCGCTCTTCCTGGACGGGCGGCTGCGGGCCGGCGGCGGCGACGCCTCCCGCTACCAGGAGGCTCTCGTCCACCCCGCCATGGAGGGGCCGCACCGCAACGTCCTGGTCCTCGGCGGCGGCGACGGGCTCGCCCTGCGCGAGGTGCTGCGCTACGCGGACGTGGAGGACGTGACCGTCGTCGAGCCCGACACGGCCGAACTCCGGCTGGCCCGCACCGATCCCGGCCTCGTCGCCCTCAACCAGGGCGCCTACCGCGACCCGCGGGTCCGGGTCGAGGCCGCCGACGCCTTCGACTGGCTGCGCGCCCGGCGCGACACCGACGTGCCGTACGACGTCGTCGTCTCCGACCTGCCGGATCCCGACGTCACGCCCAACGCCAAGCTGTACTCCCAGGAGTTCTACGGACTCGTGGCGCGCGCCCTCGCACCCGACGGGCGCCTCGTGGTCCACGGGGGCGCCCCCGAGGCGCGCCCGCACACCTTCTGGACCGTGGACGCCACGGTCCGGTCCGTGGGCCTGCGGACCGTGCCCTACCGGGTCGCCGCCGGGCTCCCGCACGGCGGCCGCAGCGAGGACTGGGGCTTCGCGCTCGCCTCCCGCCTCCCGGTCCGACTGCGGCTGCCGGACGTGCGGCCGTACCTGCGCTCGCTGACGCCGGAGCTGCTCAGCGCGGACGGGACCGCCGAGGTGCGCAGGAAGGAGGCGGGGCTGCTGCCGTCGACCCTGATGCACCCGCGCTACGGGGAATGACGGGCCCGGGCCCGCGCAGGGCCGCACGGAAGGCGCCCGGGGCGAGGCCTTCGCGGTGCTGGAAGAACTTGGCGAAGTTGGCGGCGTCGTCGAAGCCCAGCCGCCCGGCGATCCGCACCGCGGGCAGCCCGCTGTGCGCGAGCAGCCGCTTGGCCTCCAGCATCACGCGCCGGTCGACGAACTCCTTGGCCCCCACCCCGGCCGCGGCCAGCGTCGCCCGGGCGAGGGTGCGGGGGGAGTAGCCGAGGGCCTGCGCATAGTCGGCGACGCGGTGGTTGCGCGCGAAGTCGCGCTCCACCGCCGCCCGGAAGCGCACGAAGGCGTCGGCGGGCGCGGGCGCGGCACCGCCCTCCGGGGCGGCGATCCCGTCCAGCCGCAGCACCAGGGCGGACAGCAGGTGCCGCAGGATCTCGCCGTGCACGCAGGCGGGCAGCCCGGCTCCGGTCCGGTAGTCGGCGGCCAGGTGCCGCACCGCGCAGAAGACCGCCTCGCGGTCGTCGCCCTCCGGGTGGAGCAGCACAGGGCGGAAGGGGTCGTCGGCGACCGCCGCGACCGCCGTGCCGGGCGGCAGGAAGCCCGGCTGGACGAGGATCACCGTGCCCTCGATGGCCGATACGTCGCCGTGCTGCTGCACCTGACCCGGACGTACCCACAGCACCGAACCCGCCCGCAGGCGGTGGCCGGTGAAGTCCACGGTGTGCACGGTGGACCCGGACTCGACGGCGATGATCTGGTGGAAGTCCAGCCGCTGGGGTGCGAGCAGCATGCCCTCCGGCGCCTGGGCGCGGAGTGCGGCGAGCGTGAGGACCTCGACGCCGGCCGGGGTGCCCGGCGGGGCCCGGTAGACGAGGTCCAGGATCTCCGGTGCGTCGTGTCGCTTTTTCACCATGACGGGACGCGAGCCTACCTGGCCGGGGCCGGACCCCACTCGTAGCGTGGTTCTCACATACAACTCCCGTCCCCCTGGAGGAGACTCCCCATGGCCAAGATCGCACTCTTCGGCGCCACCGGCACCATCGGCAGCCGTGTGCTGCGCGAGGCCCTGGACCGTGGCCACCACGTCACGGCCGTGGTCCGTGACCCCAGGAAGCTCACCGAGCAGCACCCGAACCTCACGGTCGCCACCGGTGACGTCCTCGACCCCGCCTCGGTGACGGCCGTCGCCGAGGGCCAGGACGTCGTCGTCAGCGCCGTCGGCGGCGGTGACGGCCCCGGTCACGTCGCCACCATCGCGCCGGCCGCCAAGTCCCTGGTGGCGGGCCTGCGTCCGCTCGGCGGGCAGGCCCCGCGGCTGATCGCCGTCGGCGGCGCCGGGTCGCTGCGCACGCCCGACGGCAAGCAGGTGTGGGACGCCGAGGGGCTGCCCGAGTTCCTGCTGCAGATCATGCACGCGCACGGCGACGCGCTGGACTTCTACCGGTCCGTCGACGACGTCCGCTGGACCAACCTCAGCCCCGCCGCCCAGATCGCGCCCGGCGAGCGCACCGGCACCTACCGCACCGCCCTCGACGACCTGATCGTGGACGCCGACGGCACCAGCCGGATCTCCGCCGAGGACTACGCGGTGGCCCTCGTCGACGAGATCGAGGAGGCGAACCACATCGGTGAGCGTTTCACGGTCGGAGCGTGAGACTCCGGGCCGGTGGTTGGTCGGTTTCTGACGGAAAGTTCGACAGGATTCGACCGGGAAGGCACCACTGACGGGTCCGGTGGGTAGGCTCGCTGGTTATGGAGCACGAGGTGTTCGTTCCGTTTCCCGTCGGTGCGGTCCGCCGGGCCCTCTCCGACCCCGCGCGCGTGGCCCGCTGCATCCCGGGCCTGCAACAGGACGCGGCGGACGCCTCCGGAACGCCTCTCGCCGGGCGGCTGCGGCTGCGCATCGGCGGCTCCACCATCACCTACCGGGGCGCGCTGCGGCTCACCGAGCACGACGGCGCCTACGAACTGTCGGGCGAGGGCACGGAGGCGCGGGGCTCCGGAACGGTGACGCTCGCGCTGAGCGCGGTGCCCGAGGAGACGCCGGGCGGCACCCGGCTGACGTGCACCGGAACCGTCGGCGGTGCCGGGCGGCTGGCCGACTTCGACCCGAGGACCGCGGAGTCCGCGGGGCGCCGGCTGCTGGACCGCTTCGCCGCCGCACTGGCGGAGGAACTGCGGGAGGACGCCGGCACCGTGTTCGACGCGGAGGTCCCGCCGTCCTCGCTGGACCCGGCGGCGGACGCGGACGAGGAGCTCGACGCCGAGGAGCTGGAGGGCGCGGCTCTGGAGGCGGTCATCGAGGAGGCTCTGGAGGGCGACGAGCCGGCGGCCGAGGCGGCGCACGCGCGCCGCACGATGATCGGCCGCAGCGCGGAGGAGGTCGACCACGCGCCGCCGCGGGGCCGCTATGCGCCGGTCCCCGCACCCGAGACCACCACGGGCACGGCAGCCCTCCGCTGGGCCGTCCCCGCCGCCGCCGTCGCCCTCGCATCGGCGGTGGCGGTGGGACGGGTACTGCGGCGCCGGCGGTAGGGCCCCGTAAGGGGCGCGAAGATCCGCCGGACACGGGTGGTGCCGAACTCGCCGCAACTGACGCAAGATCAGCCGTATCGTCGGGGTTGTGACAAGCAACGAGCAGACCGTGCGACTCGCACACGGCAACGCCGCGGTGACCGTGGACTCCGGCAACGGATGCCGGATCAGCAGCATCACCGTCGACGGCATCGAACTGCTCCGCCAAGGAGCAAAGTACGGCGCCTTCCCGATGGTGCCCTGGTGCGGCCGCATCGCCGAAGGCCGCTTCCGCAACGGCGGCGACCTCCACCAGATGCCGGTCAACTCCCCGCCGCACGCCATCCACGGCACCGGGCGGGACACCGCCTGGACCACCGCCCGCGCCGACGGGACGTCCGCGGCGTTCACCTTCGACCTGACGGACCCCTGGCCGTACCCCGGCCGCGTCACCCAGTTGGTGGAGCTCGGTGCGGATTCCCTGACCCTCACCATGGGCGTCGAGGCCGCCGCCGACTCGTTCCCGGCGCAGGCCGGCTGGCACCCCTGGTTCCTGCGCAACCTGGGCACCGGCAAGGACGTGGAGATCGGCTTCCGGCCCTCCTGGCAGGAGGAGCGCGGCGCGGACCACCTGCCCACCGGCGAGCGCATCGACCCGCTCCCGGGCCCCTGGGACGACTGCTTCGGGATGCCGGACGGCGTCGACGTCACCCTCACCTGGCCCGGCGCGCTGGAGCTGAAGGTCACCAGCCGTGCCGAGTGGGTCGTGGTCTACGACGAGCAGTCGGAGGCCGTCTGCGTGGAGCCGCAGAGCGGGCCGCCGAACGGGCTCAACACCCTGCCGCGCCTGGTCACGCCGATCGACCCCCTCGAAGTCTCCACCACGTGGACCTGGCGGAGCCTGGCCTAAGCTCATGGCCATGACCAACGCGCGTGACGCCCTGCTGCAGCAGATCAAGGACAAGGCCGTCGTCCACGGCAAGGTGACCCTCTCCTCCGGCAAGGAGGCCGACTACTACATCGACCTGCGCCGGATCACCCTGGACGCCGAGGCCGCGCCCCTGGTCGGCCAGGTGATGCTGGATGCCACCGCCGAGCTGGAGTTCGACGCGGTCGGCGGGCTCACGCTCGGCGCGGACCCGGTCGCCTCCGCGATGCTGCACGCCGCCGCCGCCCGCGGCCGCACGCTGGACGCCTTCGTCGTGCGCAAGGCGCAGAAGACGCACGGCATGCAGCGCCGCATCGAGGGCCCGGACATCAAGGGCCGCCGCGTCCTGGTGGTCGAGGACACCTCGACCACCGGCGGCTCCCCGCTGACCGCCGTCGAGGCGGCCCGCGAGGCCGGTGCCGAGGTCGTGGCCGTGGCGACGATCGTCGACCGCGGGGCCGAGTCCGCGATCGAGGGTGCCGGGCTGCGCTACATCACCGGTTACACGCTGGGCGATCTGGACCTCTCCTGACATTCCGCCTCGATGTTTCACGTGAAACCCCACCCCGCTCACATGAGCGGGGTGGGGTTCATGTGGAGTAATTCGAGGAGTCTGGGAAGATGGGGGCGACGATGACCGTCGCCCCCTTACCCGTAACACCCCCAAGGAGCGGACAGATGCCCATCGCAACCCCCGAGGTCTACAACGAGATGCTCGACCGGGCGAAGGCAGGCAAGTTCGCCTACCCGGCCATCAACGTGACCTCGACGCAGACTCTGCACGCCGCCCTGCGCGGTTTCGCCGAGGCGGAGAGCGACGGCATCATCCAGATGTCCACCGGCGGTGCCGAGTTCCTGGGCGGCCAGTACAGCAAGGACATGGTCTCGGGCTCCGTGGCGCTCGCCGAGTTCGCGCACGTCGTCGCCAAGAAGTACCCGGTGAACATCGCGCTGCACACCGACCACTGCCCCAAGGACAAGCTGGACGGCTACGTCCGCCCGCTGATTGACATCTCCGCGGAGCGCGTCGCCAAGGGCGAGAACCCGCTCTTCCAGTCCCACATGTGGGACGGCTCGGCCGAGACCCTCGCCGACAACCTGGCCATCGGCCAGGAGCTGCTCGCCAAGGCCGCCGCCGCCAAGATCATCCTTGAGGTCGAGATCACCCCGACCGGCGGCGAGGAGGACGGCGTCAGCCACGAGATCAACGACGAGCTCTACACCTCCGTCGACGACGCGCTCCGCACCGCCGAGGCCCTGGGCCTGGGCGAGAAGGGCCGCTACCTGCTGGCCGCCTCCTTCGGCAACGTCCACGGCGTCTACAAGCCGGGCAACGTCGTCCTCCGCCCCGAGCTGCTCAAGGACCTGCAGCAGGGTGTCGCCGAGCGCTTCGGCAAGCAGGACCCGTTCGACTTCGTCTTCCACGGCGGCTCCGGCTCCACGGCGGAGGAGATCGCCACCGCGCTGGAGAACGGCGTCGTGAAGATGAACCTCGACACCGACACCCAGTACGCCTTCACCCGCCCGGTCGCGGCCCACATGTTCGCCAACTACGACGGCGTCCTGAAGGTCGACGGCGAGGTCGGCAACAAGAAGGCCTACGACCCGCGCACCTGGGGCAAGCTGGCCGAGGCGAGCATGGCCGAGCGCGTCACCCGGGCGTGCGCCGACCTGCGCTCCACCGGCACCAAGCTGAAGTAGCCCACAGCGGCTTCGGAAGGGGCCCGGTACGCCGACGGCGTACCGGGCCCCTTCGCGTGGCCGTACGGGTCCGGGCGCGGGATGATCCGGGCATGAGCGATCCGCTCCCCGCCGTCCGGCTCGGCACCCGCGTGGGGCGTGCCGTCGTGCTGACCACCGTGCTCGGTTCCGGCATGGCCATGCTCGACAGCACCGTGGTCAACGTGGCGCTGCCGCACATCGGGCGGGACCTGCACGCGAGCCTTGCCGTGCTGCAGTGGACCGTCAACGCCTACATGCTCACCCTCGCCGGGCTGATCCTGCTGGGCGGGGCGCTGGGGGACCGGTTCGGGCGGCGGCGGGTGTTCGTCGTCGGCGTGGTGTGGTTCGCGCTCGCCTCGCTGCTGTGCGGGATCGCCCCGGACGCCGGGGTGCTGATCGCGGCGCGGGCGCTGCAGGGCATCGGCGGGGCGCTGCTCACGCCGGGGTCGCTGGCGCTGATCCAGGCGGTCTTCCACGAGGACGACCGGGCCGCGGCCGTGGGCGCCTGGTCCGGGCTGGGCGGGGTGGCCGCGGCGGTCGGGCCGTTCGTCGGCGGCTGGCTGGTGGACGGGCCGGGCTGGCGCTGGGTGTTCCTGATCAACCTGCCGGTGGCGGCCGTGTGCGTGCCGGTCGCGCTGCGGTACGTGCCCGAGACGCGGGCCCCCGGGGCCCGCGGGCGGTTCGACGTGCTCGGTGCGGTGCTGGGGGCGCTCGCGCTGGGCGCGGTCACGTACGCGCTGATCGCGGCGCCGGAGAAGGGCGCATCGCCGCAGGTCGTCGTCCCCGCGGTGGGCGGGCTGCTGCTGGCCGCCGCGTTCGTGTACGTGGAGTCGCGGCGGGCCGATCCGATGCTGCCGCCCGGGATCTTCTCGGTCCGGATGTTCTCGGCCGTCAACGGCGTCACCGTGTTCGTCTACGCGGCCTTCAGCGGCTTCTTCTTCCTCGCCGTGCTCCAGCTCCAGGTGGTCGCCGGCTGGTCCGCCCTCGCGGCGGGCACGGCGCTGCTGCCCACGACCGTACTGATGCTGCTGCTGTCCGCCCGGTCCGGGAAGGTCGCGCAGGACATCGGCCCGCGCATCCCGCTGACGGTGGGGCCGCTGCTCTGCGCGGCGGGGATGCTGCTGATGACGCGGGCCGGGGCGGGGGCCGTGTACTGGCGGGACGTGCTCCCGGCGCTCGTCGTGCTCGGGCTGGGCATGGTGGTGCTGGTCGCGCCGCTGACGTCCACCGTGCTGGCCTCGGTGGACGTGGCGCGGGCCGGGCTGGCCAGCGGCATCAACAACGCGGCGGCGCGGGCCGCGGGGCTGATCGCGGTGGCGGCCCTTCCGCTTGCCGCGGGGATGGGGGCGGACACGTATCGGGACCCCGTGGCGTTCTCGGGGGCGTTCGACACCGCCATGGTTCTTTGCGCGGGGTCGTTGGTGCTGGCCGCCGTGCTGGCCTGGGCCACGGTTCGGCCTGCGGCCGAGCCGGCGGTGGGGCCGGGGGCGCCGTGCCATCCGGAGTGCACGTATCACTGCGGCGTTTCCTCGCCGCCGTTGGATCCTGGGGACGTGTGAACCTGCGGGTCGTGGGTGGTTGCTCGCGCAGTTCCCCGCGCCCCTTCGGGGCGCGTTGTCGACTGCGGGCCGGTTGTGGCTGATCGCGCAGTTCCTCGCGCCCCTGATGGGGCTCGGTCTGCGGCAGACTGGAGGTCATGGCCATTCACGAGAACCTGCTCGGGGGACCGCCCCCGACCCATCTGCCCGACGATCCCGAGCCGCGTGAGCTGCTCGCCTCCGGGGCCGCGCCCGCCGAGGTCGCCGCCAAGTACCCGGCGTCCTCGCTCGCCTGGGCGCAGCTCGCGGACGACGCGTTCGAGGCCGGCCGCACCGTCGAGTCGTACGCGTACGCCCGCACCGGCTACCACCGCGGCCTCGACGCGCTGCGCCGCAGCGGCTGGAAGGGCCACGGCCCGGTGCCGTTCGAGCACGAGCCCAACCGCGGCTTCCTGCGTGCCCTGCACGCCCTCGCGCGCGCCGCGCAGGCGATCGGCGAGCAGGAGGAGTACGAGCGCTGCTCGACGTTCCTGCGGGACAGCTCCCCGACGGCCGCCAACACCCTCGGCTGAGCCGCCCTCCCTCGGCAAGGGGCCGCGTACGGCCCCTTGCCGCAGGGCTTCACCGGCACGGATGATCCCGGCGTGACCACCCGGTGAACCCCCGCCAGTGGAGGGCGTCGTGACCCAGAACCGCACCCCCAACCTCGACTTCGCCGGCACCACCCCGTACGAGGACTACGTACGGGCCTCCGTGCTCAGCCGGCTCCAGGAACCCCTCTCCGACGACCCCGGGGAAATGGTCTTCCTCGTGACCACCCAGGTCATGGAGCTGTGGTTCACCGTCCTCGTCCACGAGTGGGAGACCGCCTCGCGCGCGCTGCGCCGCGACGAGCTCCCCGTGGCGATGGCGGCGCTCAAGCGCTCCACCTACGAACTCGCCTCCCTCAACGCGTCCTGGGAGCCGGTGGCGCACCTGACGCCGGCCCAGTTCAACTCCTACCGTTCCGCGCTGGGCGAGGCCTCCGGGTTCCAGTCGGCGATGCACCGGCGCATGGAGTTCCTGCTCGGCGACAAGTCGGCCTCCCTGCTCCTCCCGCACCGCGGCGCCCCGCACGTCCACGCCGAGCTGGAGCGGGCGTTGCACGCGCCGAGCCTCTACGACGAGGTGCTGCGGTACCTCGCCCGCCAGGGGTACGCGATACCCGTGTCCGTGCTCGGCCGGGACGTCGCCGAGCGGTACACGGGCGATCCCGCGGTGGAGCGGGTCTGGCAGCGCATCTACGCCGGTGACCAGAACAGCGACGAGTGCCGCCTGGGCGAGGCGCTGACGGAGGTCGCGGAACTGGTATGGCGCTGGCGCAACGACCATCTCGTCGCCACGAGAAGAGCGATGGGGGCGAAGACGGGCACCGGCGGTTCGCCGGGGGTGGCCTGGCTGGAGAAGCGGGCCGCGAAGAGCGTCTTCCCCGAGCTGTGGACGGCGCGCAGCCGTGTCTGACGCATCCGGTCTTTCGGACGAGGCGGCCGCCCTCGACGCCGCCGACGAACTGCGCGCCAAGCGTGCCGAGTTCGTGCTGGACGACGCCGTCTACCTCGACGGCAACTCGCTGGGCGCCCTGCCCCGGGCCGTCCCCGCGCGCCTGTCGGACGTCGTCGAGCGGGAGTGGGGGCGGCTGCGCATCCGCTCCTGGGACGAGTCCGCCTGGTGGACTGCGCCCGAACGGGTCGGCGACCGGATCGGCCGGCTGATCGGGGCCGCGCCCGGGCAGGTGGTGGCCGGCGACTCGACAAGCGTCAACGTCTTCAAGGCGGTTGTGGCGGCGGTGCGGTCCGTTCCCGGTGGCGGCCGAGGCCGTGACGAGGTGCTCGTCGACGCGGCGACGTTCCCGACGGACGGCTACATCGCGGAGTCCGCGGCCCGGATGACGGGCTGCCGGATCCGCGCCGTGCCCGCCGCGGAACTCGCGGGCGCCGCCGGGCCGCACACGGCCGTCGCACTGGTCAACCATGTCGACTACCGCACCGGGCGGTTGCACGACCTGCCCGGCACGACGGCCGCGGTCCGGGCGGCCGGCGCCCGCGTGGTGTGGGACCTGTGCCACAGTGCGGGCGCACTGCCCGTCGAACTCGACGCGCACGACGTGGACTTCGCGGTCGGCTGCACGTACAAGTACCTCAACGGCGGCCCCGGCGCGCCCGCCTTCCTCCACGTGCGCCGGGACCTCCAGCCCCGCTTCGACTCGCCGCTGCCCGGCTGGAACTCCCACGCCGACCCCTTCGGCATGTCTCCCGCCTACCGCCCCGCGGACGGCGCGGTCCGGGGCCGGGTCGGGACGCCGGAGATCCTCTCGCTGCTGGCGCTCGACGCGGCGCTCGACGTCTGGGACGGCGTGGACCTCGCCGCGGTCCGGGCGAAGAGCCTGGCCCTGACGGACTTCTTCCTGCGCTGCGTGGCGGCGTATGCGCCGGGCGCGGTGACGCCGGTGACGCCGGCGGCGCACGGGGAGCGGGGCAGCCAGGTGTCGTTGCGGACGGCTTCGGGGGACGGGCGGGAGACCGTGGCGGAGCTCGTCCGGCGGGGCGTGGTGGGCGACTTCCGCCCGCCCGACGTCCTGCGCTTCGGCTTCGCGCCGCTCTACGTCGGCTTCGCCGACACGGAACGCGCGGCGCGGCTGCTGGCCGGGGTGGTGGGCGCGTGATCGCGTACGGCCCGCACCCCAGCCAGGTGGTGGACCTCCTCGGGCCCGCGGACGCGCCGGTCCGGGTGACGCTGCTGCACGGCGGCTACTGGCGCGAGCGCTACGACCGCACGTACCTGCTGCCGCTGGCCCGGGCGCTCGCAGGGCTCGGCGCGCGGGTGGCGCTCGCGGAGTACCGCCGGGTGGGCGGGGGCGGGGGCTGGCCGGAGACGTTCGACGACGTCGCGCAGATCGTGGGCCCCGCTTCCGGGACCCGGCACGTCCTGGTCGGGCACTCCGCGGGCGGCCACCTCGCGCTGTGGGCGGCGGCACGGATGCCGGGGGTGGACCACGTGGTCGCCGTCGCACCGGTGGCGGACCTGGCCCGGGCGCGGGCGCTCGCGCTGAGCGACGGGGCCGTGGACGAACTCCTGGGCGGCCGCTACCGCCCGGAGGCCGACCCGGTACGGCTGCCGGCGCCGCGGGCGGCCGTGACGCTGGTGCACGGCACGGCCGATGAGGACGTTCCGGTGGAACTGTCGCGGAGGTACGCACGCGCCGTACCGGGCGCGGTGCTGCGGGAGTTGGCCGGGGTCGGTCATTTCGACCCCGTGACGCCGGGGACGGAGGCGTGCGGGGTGGTGCTGAAGGCGGTGACGGGCGCCCCGTAAGGGGGGCGCCCCGTCAGGGGCGCGGGGAACTGATGCGCCCGCGCAGGAGGTTGGCCTGCTGCAGTGCGGTGAGGGTGGCCGTG